>CAVACS010000048.1:0-17361 GCA_963587105.1 Anaerovoracaceae bacterium
TTCCTCTCACGATGCAAGCATCGGAGTTTCCACCTCAATAAGGTTAAACAATGAAGCGGAGCCTGATTGAGAACATGGACTGGAGAGGAGAGAAGGACCTCTCCATCCTCCCGTTCAACGAAGTTGATGCCCTCATATTCTCCGTTCTCATCTACCAGCGTTTCGAAGACGCACCGGAGGACATCGAAGGAAAGACAATGCGGGAGCTCTACCCGATTCTCTGCCCCGTTCCGATCTCTCTGACCAAAGCTCCCGATACCCTTCGCTACCGCCTCTGGGAGAAGACGGCATCATCAAGGCGCTTTTCGTCCCTCAGGCTCGACAAGTTCTCCTCTTCTCTTTCAAAGGAGGAGAAAAGCGAGGAGCAGTTCGCAGCCGCAGTCTTCTCATCCGGTGACGGAAAAGGTTATGTGATCTTCCGCGGAACCGATGAGTCACTCACGGGCTGGAAGGAGGATCTCAACCTCGCCTATGAAGACGAGATACCTTCCGAGAGGAAGGCTCTCGAGTTTCTCTCGTCTACTTCCGGGGAATACACATCCCTCATTCTTGCCGGTCACAGCAAGGGCGGAACGAACGCCATGTATTCCGCACTCAAAGCATCCCCCGGACTGCTCTCCACAGTCGGGAAGATATATGCCTTCGATGCTCCGGGCCTCTCTCAATCTCTCACTTCCTCACCCGCGTGGAAGAGCGTTATGGAGAAGACTGAGAGCTATGTGCCCTCGACGTCGATTGTCGGCATGCTCTTCGGTGCCATGGAGAAGCAGAAGGTCGTCAGGGCTGAAGGGCCATCGCTTCTGCAGCACGATCCCTTCACATGGGTTACAGATAAGGAGAGTTTTGTATATGAAAAGGATGTCTCGGTTGTAAGCAGGCTCCATTCGGCATCGATGCAGAACTTCCTCTCCTCGACGACAAAAGAGGAGCGCGCGATACTAGTCTCGGTAATATCACGGGTGCTTGCATCGGTGAAGGAGGAGAACATTTTCCGCATTCCCTTTGTAATTTTCGAGCGCTTTGATCTATTTAATAATGAGCTTCTCTCTCTTACGGACGAAGAGAAGCGTGTAGTGAAGAAACTCTTCAGAGCCTATATGGCATCATCAAGAAAAGGCTATAAGAGGCTGAGGGAGCAGCATAGTGGCAGGAAAGAAGACAAGTAAGAAGAAGGGAAGGACATGGCTTAAAATAGCGCTTCTTGCGCTCTCGCTCATAGTCATATTCCTCGTTCTCTGTTACATAACACCGACCGAGAGCGAGAGCGGCATCGTCCGCGCCGGCGATATCGAGAGCCTCGAGATCCCTTCGGGGCCCGATGACGAGATCATCGTGAGCCACACAGGCTATACACTCTCATACTGCGAGGAGTACGAGGTGCCCTACTGGGTCGCCTACACCCTTACAAAGGAGAGGGTTGTCTCACAGGCAGCCTCGAGGAAGGATAACTTCAGGGAGGATCCGGACATTTCCACAGGCTCTGCCACCCTCCTTGACTATAAGAAGAGCGGGTACGACAGGGGCCATATGGCACCGGCTGCTGACTTCAGATGGTCGGAGGACGCCATGAACGACACCTTCTATCTCTCGAACATGTGCCCCCAGATCCATGCCTTCAATGCCGGCATCTGGAGCGACCTCGAGTCTGCAGTGAGGAGCATTGCATACACCGATGAGGAGATATATGTCGTAACGGGGCCTGTACTCACAGACGGACCGTATGAAACGATAGGGGAAAACAATGTTGCGGTTCCGAAATACTACTACAAGGTCATCCTCGACTACACGGACCCCGTCATAAAGGCCATCGGCTTCATACTGCCTGCCGAAAAATCCTCCGAGCCCCTCTCATACTTCGCAGTCACAGTCGACAGAGTCGAGGAGGTCACCGGAATTGACTTCTTCCCCGCCCTTCCCGATGATATCGAGTCCGTCGTCGAAGCGGAATGCGACCCGTCCCTCTGGGCACTGAGGCCCTTCTCCGTCTCGAGCAGCGAGATAAGCACGGAGGCTCTTGAATATACTTCTGATACGACCTCCTCATCATCCGGGAGCACATTCACCCTCCTTGTAGATCTCTTCAACAGGAACTTCTATCTACTCAAGAAGGAGATCTTCTCGGCACTCGGAATCACAGAGTACATGAGGGCGATAGGGCTCATCTAAAGCCTGGAATAGATAAGGGAAAGATATCTGTCGGCTTCCTCGCCCGAGATATCCTCCCTCTCCTGCGATGAGATATAGAAGCGTGCATCCGTCCCCTTATGTACGGTCTTCTCCCTCTCTCCCGGCTTCTTCGAGCCCATATCAGACCAGGGCTCGCTCTTTATGTGGCCCTCGAGAGAGCAGTCTATCAGAAGAATCATCGGGTTTCTGTTCACACTTCCCGATGGAAACCAGGGCCGGGCAAGCGAGACGCTTTCGTCGACGACACAGCTTTCACGTTTGAAGGTACAATCATGGAAAATGAATCCGATTTCCTCACCCTCATAGGTCGATGGAGCTGCCACTACACCTTTTGCACGCGAGACGATCTCACAGCCCTGGAAGAGAGCGGGACTGCTTCCGAATATGAAATCCACACAGCCTTCAACAGTCGAATCCTCAACAGATGCCACCCCGCTGTCAAGGTAGAGCGTATCCTGCCAGCCGAGGAATGTACAGGAGCGGAAGACGGACTTTTCAGCGCCGAATACGGTCCGGAGTGCAACAGCCTGGAGATCGATTCTGACGCCGTCCTCGTTCTCCTCGTTTGCCCTGAAGGCCGATGGGTAGTCGAATGAATTCTCGAAGGTAACGCCGATTGCCGTGAAGGAAGGAGCGGCAACTGTGAAGGTTGCACTCTCTCCGGTATTCATCACCTTTCCGTCTCTCTCGGCACCGTGTCTGTCGCCCCAGCTTATGACGGAGCCGCATTCACTTATGAGGGTGACATCAGCTCTCGTGACGGTGACCTTCTCCTTCCAGACACCCTCGCCGAGGATTATTGTAACCGGACCTTCCGGAGCGGAGGACAATGCCTCGTTTATGGAATCCCCCGCACTCAGATATATTGTTGTCATACGCCGATTATAATGCAAAGGAAAGACAAGTGCTAGTGAGCCCTTTTCCTCCCCCCTTCCCCATATCAGGAACGGCCGTTATGATTGAAGCATGAAGCGTGAAGTCAACCTCAGGGAAGGCGGCATCGTATCGTCAATGCTGCTCTTTTCTTTTCCTATAATACTCGGAAACATCTTCCAGCAGGCCTATAACCTTGCCGACACTCTCATCGTCGGACGCTTTCTCGGTCCTGATGCCCTTGCCGCAGTCGGAAGTGCGTACTCTCTGATGAATTTCCTCAACTCCCTCCTTATCGGGTTGAGCATGGGTGCGGGAGCCCTGTTCTCCTACTCCTACGGAAGGGGTGACATGAGCACGATGAGAAGGGACATATATAACAGCGCCGTTCTCTTCTCCCTCATCGCCCTTGTCCTGACTGCACTCTGCTACATCTTCACCGATGAGATCCTCTTCCTTCTCAAAACGCCTTCCGAGCTCTTCGACGGAGAGAAGGAGTACATAAGCGTCATCTTCAGCGGCATCTTTTCCGTCTTCCTCTATAACTACGCATCATACCTTTTAAGGAGCCGGGGAGACTCCTCCTCGTCCCTCTACTTTCTCATTGTCTCGGCACTGTTGAACATCGTACTCGACATCCTCTTCATCGTCCCCCTCGGACGCGGCGTAAAGGGAGCTGCAGAGGCAACCGTAATATCACAGGTGGTGTCGGGAGTCGGACTTGCACTCTATTTCCTTCTGAAGAACAGGGACCTTCTTCCTCTTAAGGATGAGAGAAGGATCGAGGTAAAGCGTATCGGAAACATCTTCCGCTACTCCTTCCTCACCTCCGTCCAGCAGTCCATTATGAACTTCGGCATCCTTATGATACAGGGCCTCGTCAACTCCTTCGGTGCCACCGTCATGGCCTCATTTGCGGCTGCAGTCAAGATCGACACTCTCGCCTATACGCCATCCCAGGAGTTCGGAAGTGCATACTCCATATTCATCAGCCAGAACCTCGGAGGAGGGAAGATGGAGAGAATCAGGAAGGGAACGAAGGCTGCCGTGCTCATCTCCTCGCTCTTCTCCCTCACAGCCTCCGCCGTCATATGCTCCGCAGCCCCGGCTCTGATGAGGCTCTTTGTAAGAGCGGAAGAAACTGCAATCATCGCTCAGGGATCCGTCTACCTCAGAACAGAAGGCGCATTCTACATCGCCATCGGTATTCTCTTCCTCCTCTACGGCTATTACCGCGGAATCGGGAGGCCGGAGTGGAGCATCGTGCTGACAGTCATATCTCTTGGAACGAGGGTTCTTCTTGCATATACGCTCTCTCCGATATACGGAGAGAGGGCGATCTGGTGGTCTATCATAATCGGTTGGATTCTTGCAGACATTACAGGTCTTGCCGTCATAAAAAGAGTCATGATAAAGGAGGAGCAGAAATGACGACGCTCCATACACACAACACATTCTGCGACGGCAGGAACACCGTGAGGGAGATGATAGACGAAGCCGTACGCATTGCGCTGCCGTCAATCGGGATCTCGTCTCATGCATATACAGGCTACCCCTTCGACGAATGCGGAATAAAGAAGGAGAGGGTTGAAGAGTATTTCAATACCGTCCTCTCCCTCAGGGAGGAATACAGAGGGAGAATAAATGTCTTTCTCGGCCTCGAACTCGAAAGCAGAGAAAGCGGTGAGAAAAGACCCCGCCTCGACCCCCGCCTCGACTATACGATAGGCTCGGTCCACATCTTCAGAAAGGACGGACGATATATAAGCGTCGACAACACCCCAGAGGAGTGGGAGGAAGCAGAAGCGCTCTACGGCGGCGACAGTCTCTCTCTCATCGAGAGCTATCTATCGGAGCTTCTCGCATTTGCAGAGGAGGTGCCCTTCGACATTGTCGGCCACTATGACCTCTATACAAAGTTCAACGAAAAGAGACATCTATTCAATGAAGACGACAGGGCCTACAGAGCACTTGTCCTGAAATACCTTGACCGTATCGCAGAGACGGGAAAGATCTTCGAAATAAACACAGGGGCGATGAGCAGGGGCTGGAGAAGCGTTCCCTACCCTGCTTTTTTTCTTCTTGAACACATGAGGAAGAAGAACGTCCGCATCATCATAAACTCCGATGCCCACTCCTCCTCAACCCTCGTATCCGGCTATGACACGGCACTCAGGCTTGCACGCGAGGCCGGTTATGACAGGCAGTATGTCCTGACGGACTCGGGATGGAGAGAGGAGAGACTCTGAGCTTTTTCTTTCACTTTCTTTCCCGCTCGCTTACAATTGAATGAGTGAGGAACAGCTATGAAAGAGATCAGACTCGGCGGCAGGTGGAGTGTCAGCGCGACGGAAATCGAAGAGAACCGCTATGGTATAACAGAAGAGAAGGAATACGGGATGACTATCCCCGGAGATATCCACTCTGCACTTATAGACGCACTCGTCATCCCCGATCCGTACTACGCGAGAAACGAACTCGATATTCTCTTCATAGGACGCGGGGAATGGAAGGCCTCGAGGGCGTTCAACTACCCCATGAGCGGAGAGAAGGCATTTCTCAGACTCGAGAAGCTCGACACCGTAACCACGATCTATATAAACGGAGAGAAGGCAGCAGATACCGATAACATCCACAGGATATATTTCATCGACATAACGCCCTTCCTCAAAGACGGAAGGAACACCATGGAAATAGTCTTCCACCCGGCAGAGAAGGAGGCTGAAAGAATAAACAGAGAGCTCGAGTACCCCGTTCCCTGCTCTCTCTATCCCAACGGCTCGCCCCATCGTAATCTTGTGAGAAAGACGCAGTGCGCCGCAGGCTGGGACTGGGGGCCGTGCATAATGACGGCAGGTATTTACGTCACACCCGTCATAATAACAACCTCCTCCCTCCTTCTCAGAGAATTTGCTGTAAACGTGAAGAGAACAGAGAACGAATGGGAACTCGATTATGAGCTATATCTACTCGGTGTAACGAATAAAGGCCAAACAGATATAACAGTCTCCCTCCTTGGTAAGGACTACTCTCTAAGTGTCAGAAACAGAAAGGGAGACTATAGTGCACATAAGAGCATCAAAGTAAAGAGCGGGGAGGTCTCCCTCTGGTGGCCGGCTGGAATGGGTAAGCAGCCCCTCTATGAGACAAGTGTCAGAGTCGGCACATACACGAAGAAAAGAAAGCTGGGTTTCAGGACAATCGAAGTAAAGAACGGCGTGACGATGGGCGGACGGGAGCTCACGATATCTGTCAACGGGAAGGATGTCTTCTTAAAGGGCTCCAACTGGATCCCCCTCGATGCACTTCCCTCGAGAATGACGAAGAAGCGCTATGACTCGATTCTCTCGGACGCAGTGGCGGCGAATATGAACGCCCTCCGCATCTGGGGCGGCGGCTGGTACGAGAAGGAGGAGTTCTACGACGCAGCCGACAGATACGGCATCCTCTTATGGCACGACATGATGTTCGCATGCTCTACATACCCCGCCGCAGATTGGTTCCTCTCATCTGTCGAAGCGGAGATCAGGGATCAGATAAGACGCCTCAGGAGCCGGGCATCTATCGCACTATGGTGCGGGAACAACGAAGACCTGGGAGCTCTTGGCTGGTACGAGGAGACAAGAGAGAACAGGGAGCGCTATCTTGATGATTACCTTCTCCTCAACGATGAGACAGTCGGACGTGTAGTCAAAGAAGAGGACCCCTCACGGATGTTCTGGCCCTCGAGTCCCTGTGCAGGCCCCGGGGACTTCAGCGACAACTGGCACAGCGACGGCAGCGGCGACATGCACTTCTGGTCTGTCTGGCATGAGGGAAAGGATTTTGATTTCTATCACAGCGTGAAGCCGAGATTCTGCTCCGAGTTCGGCTATCAGTCATTCTCATCGCCGTGGACGGTATCACTATACTGTCCGGAGGACGAGAGAAGTCTCACCTCCCCCTCGATGCTCCACCACCAGAAGAACGAGATGGGTAACGAGATAATGATGAAGGAGTTCGAAAGGCTCTTCAGAAAGCCTTCCTCCTTCGAGGATGCTCTCTACCTCTCCCTCGTGCAGCAGGCCCTTGCGATAGAGACAGCCGTCACCTACTGGCGCTCTCTCATGCCGTACTGCATGGGAACACTCATCTGGCAGCTCAACGACGTATGGCCGGTGGCCTCATGGTCGAGTATTGAGTATACCGGACGGTGGAAACCGCTCCAGTACGCCATCAAGCATTTCTATGCCCCGCTCTGTCCGCTGCTCTACAACAAGGACGGCACGCTCTATGTGAAGGCAGTCAATGATACAGAAAAGAGAAAGAAAGTGCACCTCGGTGTCAGACTCATATCATTTTCGGGAGAGATAAAAGAGAGAAGAGACTACGATCTTACCCTCGATAAAAAGAGTGTCTCCGAGGTCGAAGAAATCAGAGAAAGAAGAGATAATACCTTTCTCCATGTGACACTCACATCCGGCAGCATCAGAGAGGAGAGGTTCCTCCTCTTCTCCAGGCCCGGCGGGGAGAGAATCGAAGAAAGCGGCATCAGGGTGAAGAGTATCGAAAAGAAAGGCGAAAGCTTTCTTATAACGCTCGAATCCTCACGCCCGGCCCTCTTCTCTCTCATCGACACAAAGAGCATAGAGGGAAGGTTCAGCGACAACTACTTTGCCCTTCTTCCCGGAGAGGACAGAACTGTCACCTTCAAAAGCAGAGAAAAAGGCCTTCTTCCTCATGCTCTGGAAAAAGACCTTGTCCTCTGGGATATCTCGAGAGTCATCACTCCCACTCAAGAGGTGAGCAGACAAGATTGAGGTGGAAGCAGAGCTCATAGAGGGCCTTCCTCTTCGCCTTTATCTCGTCCCAGTTCTTCTCCTCCCCTCTCCAGAGGTTCTCCGCCAGTATGAAAGCGCGCGGAAAGAGCATCATCTCGGCCTCCCTCCCGCTCTCGATCTTCTCGCACCAGAGATTGCACTGTGCACCGAGAACGAGGGAGCGCTTATCCCTCTCAAGCTCCTTCATCGAGATATCGAGATCGAAGATGTCACGGGGTGTACAGATGGAGAGATTACCCTTCTCCCAGTCGTCACGGGAGGGATAGCGGTCAAGGTAGCAGCCATTCGTCTGGGGACACAAGATAACCTCATGACCCATATCTGTTGCCTTTTTTGCACCCTCAAGGCCGCGCCAGGACATCACGACGACGCTTTTGTCAACACCTTCGGCGTCAACTATTTCGTCCCATCCGACGGCCCTCCTGCCGTACTTTCTGACAATTCCCGCCATCCTTGTCGTGAGCCATCCCTGAAGCTCATCCTCGTCCTCTATTCCCTCCCTCTCCATGAGGGCAAGACACTCCCTGTTCTCCTTCCACTGCACATGCGGGCATTCGTCTCCCCCTATGTGGATGTATTTGCCGTGAAAGACGGATGCAAGTGTCGCTACAGCCTTGTCGAGGAAGACCCAGAGAGCATCGGATGCGGGATTCATGACATTCTCGAAGATTCCCCAGTTCGACTGGACGGGAATCTGAAGTCCCGTACACCCCATCTCGGGATAGGCCGCGATGAGAGCCTCTGCGTGTCCCGGAGTCTCTATCTCGGGAATGACAGTGATGCCGAGAGAGCGGCAGTATTCCTCGATCTCCCTCAGGTCTCCGATAGAATAGAATCCTTCTTCAATGTGATTGAGGTCATCGTTTTCGTATCTGAAGCGCTTTGATGCGACAGACCGCAGTCTCTCGTATCCCTCGACGGGGAAGCGCCAGCCCTGGTCGTCTGTCAGATGGAAGTGGAAATAATTGAAGCCTGTGAGTGCGAAGGCTTTTATTATCCTCTTGAGCTCCTTCACAGAGAAGAAGAAGCGTACACAGTCTATGTGAAAGCCGCGGTATTCTGCCGACGGCGAATAGAACTCGAACGAACACCGGGGAAGAAGGCCCTCAAAGAGAAGGGAAAGAACCTCGACGTAGTTTCCGCCCTGTCTCACCTCCTCCTCACCCTTTCCGTGGATGATGATCTCGCTCTCGCAGATGGAGACGCTGTTGATGCCGGAGGGAGTAATACGGGTGATCTTCTCCGGCTTTTCGACGAGCCTCTCAGCCGTGACGGAGCTGCTCTTGATTGATGGAACAAGGAGTTTCTCGATAGAGTACATTCAGACCTCACTTATAAAGGGCAGACCCGTGGACCTGCCCTTCAAGATTATCAGATTAAATCTTATTTGCCGAGATAAGCATACCAAGCTTCGTTGACTGTCTTTGCAGCTTCGCTGACTGTTGTTGTTCCCAGTCCGATCTCTGCAAGCACAGTGTTGATGACTTCGTAGACTGCGGGCTGCAGAACGCCGTCGATAACCGGAGTAGCAACTTCGATTCTGTTATACCAGTCAGCTCTCTTTGCTACGAGCGGCTCGAGGTCGTTCTCTTCACAGACCTTTGCAACGTCGATAGTCGTGAGTGACGGGAATGCAGCACCTGTTGTAAGTCTCCATGTCTGTACATACTCGCCTTCGAGGAACTTGATGAGTTCCCATGCAGCAGCTTCTTCAGCAGAACCTGACGGGATGTCGGCAGCCATAGCCCAGCCTGTACCTACGACAGAAGAGTTGGATTCGTGGATGATCTCACCATCGAGTGCGGGGAAGTTGATGAGCTCGATATCTGTCTCCTGAGCCTCGGGAGAGAAGAGAGCCTTACCTGTTGTCGTATCTGTCTGGAAGGATGCACATGCCCAGTCGCCGTCGATGTAGAATGCAGACTTGCCGTTGGCGAAGTCGCCTCTGCCCGAGCCGTAGGAGATGCTGAGTGTGTTCCTGTTGATGATGCCGTCCTTGTAGAGATTGTCAAGAACTGTGAGAGCAGAGATGAACCAGTCATCCTCGAAGTCGATTTCGCCGTTCTGAAGTCTGACGTTCCAGTCAGCTCCGCCGAATCTTCCAACAAGAAGAGAGAAGAGACAAGACTGCATAACCCAACCGTCCATACAGTCCATCTTGATGACTTCGATTCCCTTTGCATTGAGTACGGGAACCATAGCCTTGAGGTCTGCATATGTCTTCGGGATCTCAAGTCCGTTTTCTCTGAGGACCTTCGTGTTGACGAACATCATGGATGTAGCCGTGATTCCGTTCGGAAGCTCTCCGAGATAGCCTGCGAGCTGCGGAGCGATTGCGACTGCTGAATAGTCATCTGTGAGGCCGTCCTTTTCGAGGAACGGTGTAAGGTCCTTGATAAGGCCTTCTGTGTGCAGAGTTGCACTTCTTCCACTCGGCCAGCAGTACATGACATCAGGAAGATTTCCCTGTGCAGCATATGCTTCTACCTTCTGATGGAAGGGTTCGTTGAAGAGGTCTTCTCTGATTACCTCGATTTCCGGATGAAGTTCAGAGAACTTGTCCCATACCTGTGCAATCTCGTTTGCACTGTTGGGTTCCGACATATCGATGTAGTTGAGAACTCTGATAGTTGTCTTTCCGCTCTTCGAGCTTTCAGACACGCCCTGAGCGAATACGAGTGCTGCCACCAGTGCGAGCACCAGCAGAACTGTAAATTTCTTCATCATTTTCCTCCTTTTGATGAAAAGCGATGCAGGTTTCTCCTGCCCTTGTAACCTTGTTTATCCTTTGACTGCTCCTGCAGCGACTCCCTTTGTTATCTCCTTCCTGAAGATCAGATAGAAGATGAGCATTGGCAGGAGGCCGATGACAAGAGAAGCGAAAAGCTTGCCGTAGTCAGTCGAGAGGCTCCCCGCGAAGGACTGGATGCCGACGGGAAGTGACTTGTTCTTCTGACTTGATGTGAGCATGTTGATGAGCATGAACTCATTCCATGTTCCCGATACCTGCAGGATTGCGAGCGTCGTAGCAACTGGCCGTGCCATCGGAACGATGATCGAGCGGAAGATCCTGAAATACGATGCGCCGTCTATTCTTGCAGACTCCACGAGCGCCGTGGGGACACTCTTTATATACTCGGTGCAGAGATAGACACCCATCGGAAGCCCTATTCCTATGTAAGGAATAAGAACGCCCAGCTTCGTGTCATATAGTCCGACCTGGTTGATGACTATGAAGAGCGGGATCATGATTGACTGGAGCGTCATCAGGATACCGATGATGTATGAGCCGTAGAGCCACTTGGTGCACTTCATTCTTATCTTGGCAAAGGCAAAGCCGCTCATCATTCCCAGAACGAGGACGGCGGCGACAGTCACAGCCGTGTAGATGACACTGTTGATGATGTAGATGCCGAAGTTGCCCCTGACCCAGGCGTCACGGTAGTTCTGCCAGAAGAATTCGTGCGGGAAGCCGAGTCTGTCCAGCTGATAGCTCTGGCTTGTCTTGAAGGAGCTCATGATGAGCCAGAGAATCGGGACTATGGCAAGCAGCGCGAAGATGATGAGAATGATGTAGGTGAAGACCATCTCTATGTGGCGGCCTATGCTTCTTGTGTCTTTGATAGTGCTGCTCATTCCTGACCTCCGAACTTCTTTTCGACGAGTTTCGTGACTCCGATGAGTGTGAAGGAGATGATACACATTACAATCGATACGGCATTTGCAAGAGGATAGTTCGGCGCCCCCTTGAAGGCCGTGTCATACATATAGATGGAGAGGACGTAGGTCTGCTTTGCAGGTCCTCCGCTCGTCATGACGTAGATGAGGTCGAAGCTCTTGAGAGAGCCCGAGATGGCAAGAATCGCGCTTGTGACGATAACGCCCGAGAGTGCCGGAAGTATGATGTACCTCAGAGCCTGGAACTCAGTTGCGCCGTCGATCTTCGCAGCCTCGATTACAGATACGTCTATCTTCTGCATGTTGGCAAGGAAGATTATGAGGTACGTTCCCGTATACATCCAGAGGATTACAAGAAGAACCGGGACCATCGGCCTCGTGCTGTTGGAAGCGACGTACGATGGATTGAAGAGTCTTATTATGTCCGGCAGCGCACCGTTGGGAGCCGTTATTGCATCCCAGAGCTTACCGATGACGACTGTCGATATGACACACGGAAGATATATGATGGTCTGGAAGAAGTCCTTACCCTTGATCATGCCCCTGAATATGAGGTATGCCATGAAGAAGCCGAGAGGAATCTGACCGAAGACGGAGACGAGCGTGATCCACATGTTGTTCTTCAGGGCAAGCCAGAAATACTTGTCGGAGAACATCTTTGCATAGTACTCGAAGCCGATGATGCTGATGTGCTTTCTCTTCGGTCCGAAGAGTGCCCCGCCCTTGTAGTTCGTGACACTCAGAAAGAGTGCGAATACCGTCGGGAATGCCATTACGAACACGTAGATGAGAAATCCCGGAAGTATGAACGACCAGTAGGCCGCCTTCTCCTCCCTGTGGCTGAGTGTCCTCACCTTCTGAACACTATCCTTCATACGTTCATCTCCCCCTTCTGCTTCTGCGAGAAAGCCATGACCTCATCCCAGCTCCACTTGCCGCTGTTGTCGGCCTCGAGATCGGGCACAGAGTAGAGATCATGAAGATACATGAGAGCCGCACCCTTTGCAGATACGCCTTCATCTTCCGCATTGAATACAAGTTCACAGTCTGTTTTCTTTAAAATGCCCATGAATGACGGAATCTTCTCCTCGAGAGTCCTTCTGACCCACTCCTGATCCCTGAACGGATTTCCGTGAAGGATCACCTTCCTGAGGTCCATGACGGCAAGAACGGGAACGAGGGAGTGGAATGTGTCGACCATCCAGAGCGTGAGCGCATCCTTGTCGACGAGCGTCTTCTTCAGAAGATCCAGACTCAGACCCGACTGCTCGTCGTCTCCGTCCTTCCATGAAAGCGATCTGAATTCACCTGCCGAGTTGTGCGATCCGTGATAGACACCTCCGTCGATTATGAGCCCCATACCTATGCCTATTCCGGCGATGTAATCATCGTTTATAGCCTCTTCATGGAAGTCGGCTATGACGGAAAGCGCATTGGACGAGAATGCCGAGCCGAGGTTGGCATCAAGGTCAAGCCATGCGGCACAGTTGGCGTCGTTGTCGACATAGACGGGATAGTCGTATCTGGTCTTCAGGTAGTCCCTGAATGCAAAGTTGTCTATTCTGAATGGATATGAGTGGATTATTATTCCCTTATCGGAATCAATCTGACCGGGTATGGAGAAGGAAAGAGCCAGAACCGGAATGTTGATCTTTTTGTGGGCGAGAAAGGCCTCGTCAATTACCGAGCAAAGAAAGCTTTCAAAGGAGATATCTCTTTTAGGCCCTCTCGTCTCCCACAAAACAGATCCGTCCACCCCCATTATTACGGTGCGGTAGTGTGACGGCTGAAGATCGAAGCCGAATACACAGCCGAAGCCGCGGTTGATTGTCAGCTCTATGGGCTTTCTTCCCCCGAGGGAGCAGGAGTCCTTGTGCTCGCCTTCGTTTACAAGCCCGGCCGACAGCAGAGATGAGATGATATTAGTGACGGTAGACTTGTTCAGCTTCAGAATACGAGAGATGTCGACACGCGTAACACCGTTCTGTCTCCAGATAAGCTGGGCTATCATCGATGTATTGGCGTTTCTCTGAAACAGGTTGTTGTTAGCCGGCATTCAATCCCTTCCTTTAGTTAGTTCTGTCACTGAACAAACTTACCTTAACACCCCTTTTTCCATCTGTCAAACTTTATTTTTGCCAAGTAAGGAAAAAGTTTCGTCCGGAAATGAAAACGATCAGATATCTTCAACTTTGTATAAAAAAATAACGGAAAGTTACTCTGTAACGTAGTACACTGTGGAAGGAGAATAAAATGAAAAGAGTTCTATTCGTTGCGGCTGAATGTGTGCCGTTCGTCAAGACCGGAGGACTGGCGGATGTCGTGGGAAGTCTTCCAAAAACATTCGACAAGGATAAATATGACGTGAGAGTCATCATCCCGCAATATGAGATGATCGACGAAAAGTACAAGAAGGACATGAAGAGCGTCGTCTATTTCCAGATGGACAACCGCATATATGTCGGCATAAACACCCTCGTTCTCGACGGTATCACATACTACTTTGTCGACAATAAGGAGTATTTCTCGGGAAGCAGGCCCTACTATGACCTCTTTGCAGATCTCGAACGCTTTGCCTACTTCTCGAAGGCCGTGCTCTCCGCCCTCCCCCTCATCGGCTTCAGGCCCGACATCATCCACTGCCACGACTGGCATTCATCCCTTGTTCCCGTCTACCTCAACACCATTTTCCAGGGTGATGAGTTCTTCCACGGGATCAGAACGATCATCACTATCCACAATCTCTGCTTCCAGGGCTGCTGGAATGTGGGACACCTGAGGTGGGTCAGCGCGCTTCCCGATGAGCTCTTCGAACCGGGACTCCTCGTCTCCCCCTATCAGGATACGTCATATCCGAAGGACGAATGGAATGCCACGATGCTCCGCGGCGGTCTTGTCTTCTCCGACTGGATCACGACAGTCAGTGCTTCCTATGCCAGGGAGATCCAGACACCGCAGTTCGGCGACGGTCTGGATGACATTCTGAAGTGGAGACAGGAGAGACTTCTCGGTATCGTAAACGGTATAGATTACTCTCTCTGGAATCCCGAGACAGACAAGGCACTTGTCAACAACTACAGTGTAAAGTCCTTCATAAAGAAGCGGGAGGCCAACAAGCTTGCCCTGCAGAAGGAACTGGGACTCAAGGAGGACAAGGATGCATTCATGCTTGCCATAGTCTCGCGCCTCACAAGCCAGAAGGGAATGACGCTCATTGACTCCATAATGGACAGAATATGCGAAAAGCACATAAACCTCGTCGTTCTGGGTACGGGTGACAGCTACTACGAGAACATGTTCCGCTACTATGAATCGAAGTACCCCGAGAAGGTGAGAGCGAAGATCGAATTCTCCGATGCTCTCTCAAGGCGTATATACAGTGCTTCCGACGCATTCCTCGTTCCCTCGGCATTCGAGCCCTGCGGTCTGACACAGCTCATATCTCTCAAGTACGGTGCGGTTCCGATCGTCCACGAGACAGGAGGACTCAGGGACACAGTCGTTCCTCTCGATGAATTCGAGAACACAGGCACAGGTCTTTCGTTCTACGACTTCACACCCGAGGTTCTTCTGAACAGGATCAACTATGCATATTACATTTATACGGAGAAGAAGGAGATCTGGCGTGACATGCAGAAGAGAGGAATGAAGGCCGACTGGTCGTGGGCGGCATCCTCCAGGCGCTACGCAGAGCTCTATGATTCACTGTGAGAGACAGAGGCACCTCCGGGTGCCTCTTGTCATAGACTCCGGTCCATCGGCTGCACTCTGCATATTCCTTTCAGCCGTATGTCGTAGTCAATGTGAGTGCAGCGGCCTTCCCCGTTAATTCCCGGCGTTACCTGTAGAGATCGGGACGTCTGTCCGAATATACGGGAATGTCTTTTCTCGCCGCAAATAGTGCCTTTTCATCAAGAGACGCAACAATAACAGTCTCCCCGTCTTCAGATGCAGCAAGCTTCTCTCCCGAGGGACCGTAGATCGTCGAGTATCCGGCGCCATCGAGAAGGGCTGTCTTTCCGACGGCAGACGAAAGAACAACAAACATCTCATTTTCGAGAGCACGGCAACGCGAGAGAGTGAGAAGGGCCGTACGCCTCTCTTCGGGCCAGAATGCTGATACGAAGAGGACCTGAGCTCCGGCCAAGGCAAGAGAGCGGGAAAGCTCCGGGAAGCGCAGATCGTAACAGAGAAGAATGCCGCACCTCACGCCGTCGAGGACGAAGAGCCCCGCGCTCTCTCCCTTCTCGTATTGCTTATCCTCCCCGAGAGGCGAGAAGAGATGTGTCTTGTCGTACTCTGCCTCGAGATGACCGCTGCGGTTGAAGACGTAGCATGTGTTGTAGAACTTTCCTCTCTTCTTCGTAGTGACCGATCCCCCGACGATGTTGACGCCCCACCTCAGAGAGAGGGAGGAAAGGAAGGCCTTCGTCTCCATTCCGTCTTCATCTGCTGCCGATTCTATATCCCGGGGGAAATAGCCGTAATTCCACATCTCGGGAAGAAGGACGGTATCTGCACCGGATGATGAGGCTGCCGCCACAAGCATGGCCGCCCTGTTGAAATTCTCACCCTTACGGCCATATGTCACTTCCATCTGTATAGCTGCCGTCTTCATTTTTTCCACCTTGCTTCTTTTTTTCTATTATCTATAGAGAGTTCCGGCGATTATGGCAAGAAAGATTCAGCCTTTTCTTATCCTTGTGACGTTTCTGTTCATCAGATGCCGCCCTATATGACGGTAAACGAAGGCCTTCAGGGGAGACATCTCCTGATGGTGTTCCGCTAAAAGTTCATCCGGGGAGTCATAGACTCCGTAGTCCCTTGTTATACCCTCGCTCTGGATATATGTATTGTTGAGGTTGAAGTCGATTACGGGGTTTTTGAAATCCCTGACGGCGACACCGTAGCCACAGAACGGGCCCTCGCATGAAGAGAACTTTCTCTGGAGCTTTTCAAGGTAGGTCTTATCGAGAATGAAGGCCTCGAGCTCGTACCAGACCCCGTCAAGGAGCACCTCGACCCAGCTGTGAAAGACACTACGGGGAGCAAGGAGATAGACAATCCCTGTCATCGCCCCCTTCTGGAGGCGCTTGTCTATCGTAAAGCCGTGGATTCTCGACTCAATACCCGCACTCCTTAAAAGCGCCATGAAGAGCGTCCCCTTCGTATTGCATTGTCCGTAGCCGTCAGAGAGCACCTTTGACGCAGGAATCGAATCATCCGTGTTGTAGCCGAAGAGGATCTCGTCCCTGACAAAGAGATATATGCTCCTGACCCTCTCGGGCTCAGAGAGATTCTTCCATCCCCTCTTCCTCACAAGACTTCTGATTGATGGTGATGAGAAGTCAAGCATTGTTGTTTCTTCAAGGTATTTTCCGTTCATTTCTTCCCCGCAAGAAGTGTCGATCCCCCGAGCATGAGGAACGCCGCCTCACGCCTTGTCATGAAAAGTCCGTCTGCAGTGTCGATGAGTTCGACCTTCTCGTAACCCATATCGCAGAGCTTCTTCACGAATGCCTTCATATCCCAATAGCGCCGCGGCGACATAATGTCGTGGATAGCGAATGTTCCTCCCTTTCTGAGAAGGCGCAGCGTCTCGAGAAGAAGAGCCTGTCTGTCCTTACCCGTTATGTTATGGTAGACGTAGTTGCTTGTAACGGCATCGAAGGACTCATCGGGAAAATCGAGATGTACGGCATCGCCCTTCTGGAAGGTGACGTTCTTCACGCCTTCGGATGCGGCATTCTTCATTGTTTAACCTTATTGAGGTGGAAACTCCGATGCTTGCATCGTGAGAGGA
>CAVACS010000049.1:0-1556 GCA_963587105.1 Anaerovoracaceae bacterium
TACTGGAGCTCGTCTCCGGGAGAGTAGGTCGTCGCCAGCTTTTTTTATTTGCTTTTTCTGAATGGAAATAGATTGACCCTCAGAAGCCTGACCTCAGGCAACCGCAGAGAAGAGGAAATCCCTTTTTCCTGCGATAGTAAAAGATGGGATCTTATAAGATAGTATCTGACTCAGCCTGTCGGAAAGCAGGCTTTCAATGTATTTCAATCATTCTTACCTTTTAAAAATTCAGAGTCCATTTTTACAATAAAAGAGCAGAGCGGGGGATTTTATTTATCGATGATTTCCTCCCTTTATGATATAGTAATCACATGGCTCAGATTCCTTTTTTCAAACCTGCTCTTTTCCGTAAGGATATGGATGCTGTTCTGCAGACGATGGTCGACGAGAAGATCGGCCCGGGAGAGAAGAAGAGGGCGTTCGTCAGGGCGTTCTCCCAATATACCTCGAAGCGTGACGGTGTGGCACTGAGGTCATATATCGACGCTATCGCAGTGGCATTCCATTCACTCGGACTTGTGGAGGGGGATGGTGTCGCGATGTCGGTATTCACACCTCTTGTCTATCTTGATGCCATGAAGAGACTGGGACTGAAAAGCGTGCTTGTCGATGTCGATGACGAGATGATGCCGTCAGCAGAAGCCACCGCATCCCTCCTTGATGAGGGAGTGAAGGCTCTCGTTCTCTTTCTGCCCCTGGGGAATATCCCGTCAGACGGGGAAAGATACAGAGAACTCGGGCTTCCGATCATCGAGGACATAACACAGTCTGTCGGCTCTTCCTTCGGAGGAACGGGGCCTGGGAGAATCGGTAACATTGTAATTGCATCGACTGAGGAGGATTCCATTGTGTCGACTGCAGGAGGTGCCGTTCTGATGTGCGACAACGAAGAGACAGTCGAGATGATGAAGAAGGACGTCAATCAGTACATAGAGCTTCCGGACCTTAATGCCGCCCTCGGGATCGTGCAGCTTTCAAAGCTTGAGTCAATCGTACTCAGAAGGTCAAATATATATAAACTCTATGTTGATGAAGCGAGAAGGAAGGGCAGAGTAAAGGTCTTCGGGCAGGGCGGAACGGAATTCGTTTCGAACGGATACGGATTCTCGTGCATAACGCAGGACAGACCCGACGACGTCATAGAAGTGGCAAAGAAGTATTCGGTGACAGTGAGAAAGACATTCTCGAAGGCTGTCGGAAGCCGCTATCAGGACAGGTATGACCGCTTCCCGGCTGCCTTCCCGTACCTCTCGCGCGCTGTCTCCTTCCCGCTCTATCCATTCCTTTCAAATGCAGAGATACAGACAGTACAGAAAGTCATAGGAATAATGAGGTAGCGCCATGTGCAGACCTGTGATCAGAAAGGCGGTGATAATAACACCCAGAATCAAGAACGGAAGCAAGAGAATATCACTCGAGATCGAGGAGCATCTTTCGTCACTCTCGATAAAGGCAGAGACGATACTCATCGACTCGACGGCGAACCTCAATCTCATATTTCCCGAGGATACGGATCTCGTAATCCCTCTCGGCGGTGACGGCACGGTGCTCTGCTG
>CAVACS010000049.1:1566-14166 GCA_963587105.1 Anaerovoracaceae bacterium
GCTGTGCACGCTCCTGTATCAAAAGGGGAATAACCGTCCTTCCGATAAACCTCGGAACCTTCGGTTATATAACTGAAATCGAGCTTTCGGAGTGGAAGGATGCCCTCTCGCTCTATCTTGAGACGGGAAAGAACTATACAGACCGCCTTATGCTCAAGGTCTATGTCCAGAGGGGAAAGCAGAGGGTCTTTCAGGCAGACGCCCTCAACGAGGCTGTAATAAGCAGCTCCGGGCTTGCGAAGGTCGTATCACTCACGCTGTCAATCGATGATACGTTTGCCGGCAATTTCCGCTCAGACGGTATGATAGTCGCGACTCCCACAGGCTCCACAGGCTACTCCCTTGCCTCCGGCGGCCCCATACTCGACTATGCGATGAAGGCCCTCGTCATCACCCCTATATGCCCGTTCGCACTCTCGAACAGGCCCCTTGTCACAGGGGACAAGAGAATACTACTTGAGGTCAGGGAGAACCAGAGGACAGATATCTGCCTCTCCGTCGACGGACAGCTCTATTACGAGCTCGAGGAGAAGGACAGGATCATCTGCTCTATGAACAGAAGGAAACTCAGGGTGATACACTCCTCGAAGCGAAACTTCACGGAGGTCATCAGAGACAAGCTCCACTGGGGCGGGGAAATGGTGAAACATGATTGATTCTCTTCACGTCAGCAACTATGTTCTCATAGACAGACTCGATCTTGTCTTCTCATCGGGACTGATTACAATAACAGGAGAAACGGGTTCGGGTAAATCCATAATCCTGGGAGCACTTTCGCTCCTTCTGGGGGCAAAAGGAGAGAGGGAGGATGTCAGAAAGGGTGCCGACAGAGCCGAGATATCGGGAGTGTTCCACACATCATCGGAAAAGGTGAAGGCATGGTGCAGATCCCACGACATCCCCTTCGAGGACGGCGAGATAATAATACGCCGCGTAATCAAAGCCGAGGGGAGGAGCCTCTACTCTGTCAACGGCTCTCCCGTCACGATAAAGGAGGGGGAGGAACTGGGTCAGGAACTTGTTGACTTCTCCTCCCAGCATGCACACCACTCCCTGATGAAGAAGGAGGTGCAGAGAGAGATTCTCGACTCCTATGCATCTACTCGGTCTCTTCTTGACGAGTACATGAAAAGCTTTGAGAGTTTCATTTCTGCATCAAAGGAGCTCGAGAAGACGAAAGAGCTTGTCGCCTCGGGGAAGGAGGAGGCCGACTACATGTCCTACTGCCTCTCCGAAATCGAGAAGGCAGAACTGAGGGAAGGCGAGGAGGAAGAGCTCAGGGACAAACTCAGACGCGAGAGCGAGAGCGAGTTTCTCGCTGAGAACATAACATCCTCCTCTGAGGACCTCAGAAGTGCCTCTTCCCTCATTTTTCAGAGCAGAAGTGCCCTCATGAAGGCGAATAAGAAGGATACATCCCTCGACGAACTCTCCTCTCGCCTCGAGAGCGCGTCAATCGAAATAGACGACATATATGAGACGATGAGGCAGTATTCCTCGTCTCTTACCTTCTCCGAAGGCGAGATCGAAGAGATGAACCAGCGCCTTAGTGTGATACAGCGTATCAGGCGCCGCTACGGAGGAAGCGTCGAGAGCGCCCTCAAAACAGCAGACGAATACCGTGAGAAGCTCTCTCTCATAACAGACGGTACAGAAAGAATTGCAGAGCTAGAGAAGAAGGTCTCCGCTTTCCGCACTGATGCAGAAAAGAAGGCAGCTCTTCTGAGAGAGAAGAGACAGAAGGGCGCAGTGGAGTTTTCATCGAAGATAGAGAATACGCTTCACAATCTCGGAATGGAAAATGCAGTCTTCTCAATCGTCGTTACGCCCTCTCTTCTTACTCAATACGGAGGAGACGATATCGAGTATACGATTGCCCCGAACAAGGGCGAGAAGACTTCCCTTATTCAGAATACGGCATCGGGGGGTGAGCTCAGCCGTATTATGCTTGCGATAAAGGCCCAGCTCTCCGACGGCGGCGGAATCGAGACTATGCTCTTCGACGAAATAGATGCAGGACTCGGAGGCGTCGTTGCACAGTACGTGGGAGAGGAGCTCCGCTCTCTCTCGAAAACGAGCCAGGTCATCACGATCACACACCTTGCGCAGATAGCATCCCGTGCAGAGAGTCATTTTCTTGTCGAGAAGAAGACTCTCGGGGAGAGAACGACTACCTCAATAAGGGAGGTCGAAGGGGATGAGAGAGTGAGGGAGATAGCACGTCTTCTCTCCGGTGAGGTCACGGCTATCTCGCTCGAGCATGCGGGAGAGCTCCTCAGTGGAAATTGAGAGTCGAGAAGACTCTTCTCAGAGCGTCGCTCTTTTCCCCTTTTCTGAGGTATGAGGGGTAGACTGCGTCCTGGAGTGCTCTCAGATCAGGCTCCTTCCCGATCCCCCTTACTAGGTCGATACTCTTCACTATGAGATTCATAATCGTATCTGTAAGACCGTCTCTTTCGATCAGAAGCGAGATCTTCGACATTGAGGCTGCAATTAGAGAGTCGACAATTCTTTTCTCCTCCTCGTTTCCGTATTCGAGTATGAAATAGGTGAGATCCCTGATGTTATCGAGGCGTGAAAGATAGTCGATGTTCTTTCTCGAATAGATGAGTGAACGCTGAATCCTCAGCGCCTCTCCGAGGTTTTCGATGAGTCTCTGGTCGTTCCTTCCCCGTCCGCTCTTCGAGAGGAGGAGGGCATACATTCTGATGGATTTCGTCTTTTCGATGAGCGAGTCCTCGTCAATCGATATCATCTTCTCGTCTATCCAGGTGTAGGCATCGTCTATCATCCTTCTCGGAAGGACTGCGGATGTGATGTTGAATATCTCGTTCTTTGTTCCTCTCGGAGTCACCTTTGTTATGAAGAGGTTCATCCCCTTGTCTATCTCGCTGTTTTCGAGAATACGAAAGAGTGACGATACCTCCGTCGATTCGTTCGTGAGAGAAAGCTCGATTCTCTCCTTTTCGACTGAGAGACAGTCAAGATGGAAGAAGCCGTACTGGTTCTTCCATTCGCTTTCCCGAGCAAGCTTCATATTGAGATAGAAGTAGACGCATGCCTCTCTCTCACCCTCGAGTCCCTCCATCTCCTTCTTTGCAATGAGAGCGCCGTCGCCATATTCGCGTACGTTGCTCTTTGCCTCCCTCAGGTCATTCAGGAACGGAATCATCAATATCTCGTCTGTGTAGTCCTGGAATATCGTGACGGCCTGGATGGCATATTTTATGTCCTGTCTCGGCTCGAGTCCCGATATGTCGGAGAAGAAGAAGCCGCAGGAGGTGAATGCATAGTGCATGTATTTCATGCCGCATAGGATACGGGCCATCTCCATCTCCTCCTCCTTTGAGAGGTTGTATCTTTCAAGAAAGGCCTTCATCCCGCATCTCCCGGAAAATACAACACCGGCAGAAGAAAGAAGCTCGTCGGGAGTAGTTTCTCCCTTCAGCATCCTTTCAACTTCAGTGGTGAATATCGCATAGACCTTTTCGTAGAGGTTGTCGAGTGCTCTTCTGAGGGCTTCTCTCCACTTCTGGTTCCATCCTTCTCCTCCGCCTGTGTGGCAGCCGCAGTCCCTCATCCAGCGTCCGACACCGTGAGCGCACGACCAGCTTGTCCCTCTTCCTTCATCTCCCTTTCTCAAAAAGGCGTGGAGAGAGGCCGGGTGTTTCTTGAGATACGAGCCGTAGTTATCGAGAACGAAGTCGTCTCTCTCTCCGACCTTTCTGATGAGAGCTGCCAGGGCCATGTCGCCGTAGCTTTCATGGTGACCGTAGATTTCGCCGTCTGTTGCGGTATGTATAAGCTCCCTTCCTTCTCTCTGATATCCGAGGAGGGTGGAGTAGAGAGTGTCGGCACTTCTCAGGGCATGGCCGAAGGAAATGGAGGAGGCAAGGGGTGCGTCGTAGAAGAAGGCCGCGATCTCTCCGCCTCTCTCTCCCGTAAGAATATAAGGTCTGACAGACGGTGCTGGAGAAGAGCCGAGCTCTATCATCCTTCCATCATTCTCGACTGTCCTGCACTGCCATGGCGAGAGGACGATGAATCTGATTCCGCTTGATGAAAGCATCTCGACAACGCTTTCGTTCACGGCACATTCGGGAAGCCACATGCCTTCGGGATCCCGTCCGAAATGCTTTATAAAATCCTCGATTCCCCATTCAATCTGATGCTTTGCTCTCTCTTTTGTGTCGAGAGGAAGAATGGTGTGGTTGAAGCTCTGCGCCATCGCATTTCCGTGGCCGAGTCTGAGAAGAGAGGCTCTGTCAGCCTCTCTCAGAGCCTCGATGAGTTCGGGGTGTGTATTCTCCGCCCACATAAGGAGCGTCGGGCCGAAGTTGAAGGAGATGTGAGAGTAGTTGTTCGTGATCGAAACAACTCTTCCGCACTCGTCGAGATAGCGGCTTGACATGTTCGCCCTGTAGCATGTGTCATATATCTTCTCATTCCAGTCGCTCCAGGGAGACGCGCTCTTCTGCAGCGGGATTATTCCCGTGGCGGGGTTCTCCCTCGGCGGCTGGTAGAAATGTCCGTGTAATATGAGTGATGTTTTCATAACGGAGTCAAGTGTAACATAAATCGGTTTAATCAGTGTACATTTTTACATTGAATTATGCGTTTTTGTCCTTTTTTCCCTGATTATCTTTACATCTACGGCAAAGCTTTCACAAATTTGTATGGAGAATGTAAAAATAAACATCTTTATGTTCTTTTTACATGTAAAGTCCTGGTTCGTTGACTAACTGTGTCAATTTTATTTAAAGTTATTACGGAGAGAATATATAGAGATGGTACCGGTTAAGCTTGAGTCATTGACTACCTCCGAGCTGTTGAATCTCGCAGAGCAGGAGAAGATTGAAGACTTTGAGGGAATGGAAAGGGATGAGCTCATAATGAGCCTTACCGAAAAGGCCGAGGAGGAGAGATCGAACTCCGAATCAGATGACGGGATAGCGAGAACGGTAAATGTGAAGAACGTCTCTTCACTTTCGGATAATGCAAATCATTCCGATCTCATCAACTCACTTCCCGGCTCGGAAGGACTTCCCGAGTCATATCATGATACATTCATCCACTTCATCTTCAAGAATTCTGACTGGGGCTATGTCTTCTGGTCAGTCTCATCAATCGAGGCCGAGGCCATCGAGGAGAAGAAGGGCACTCTGGTTCTTGTCGTCACGATGACTGACAGGGAAGGTAGGAAGGAGAACTACGACATATTCGTCGGCGATGACGACACAACGTGGAACATAGGCTTCTCCCGCGACGCCGTCAGCTGCTTTGTCTCACTCTATGTCGAGACTCCCGACGGAAAGAGGGACCTTCTCGTACAGTCGAACTCCCTCTCTCTTCCTTCATCCTACTGGCTCGATCACGGTGAGGAGATGAAGAAGAACGACACTCTCTTCAAGGTCTATCTCTCTGCTATCACGACAAAGACGGGAGAGCTCATAGACAACAGGACCGTACAGGCAATCAACAGTCTCTACAGGGAGGAGGATTATCGAAAATGAACACCATAAACATCATTCTCCATGCCCATCAGCCCTATGTAAGACATCTCGAGTACGAGAAGTTCCTCGAAGAGGACTGGCTTTATGAGGCTATCAACGAAACATACATACCCCTGTTGAGGATGCTCAGCAGACTCGAGGACGACCGCGTTCCCTTCCGTATCTCGATGTGCTTCTCTCCCACGCTTTCGACTATGCTGACAGACGAGCCGCTGCAGGAGAGATTCGTCAACTATATGCAGAGGCACATAGAACTCGGTGAGAAGGAGGTCGAGAGAACACTCAGGGAGGACAGGGAGTGCCACCGCATGGCAGAGCACTACCTCTCGGAGACAAAGAGGAACCTCGATGTATATGAAGCATACGGCAGGAACATTCTCCTCGGCTTCAAGAACCTGAGCGAGATGGGAAGAATAGAGCTTGTCGCAAGTGCCGCAACCCATGCATTCCTTCCTCTCTTCAAGGAGTTCCCGTGTGCAGAGAATGCGCAGGTTGCTGTCGGTGTAAAGACACACCGCGAGATATTCGGTCAGGATCCCTCGGGCTTCTGGCTTCCCGAAGGGGGCTACTATCCGGGGCTTGATGATTTTCTCTCGATAAACGGCATAAAGTGGATCAACTGTGCATCCCACTGTCCCATAACCAGCTCCGGAAAGTCACTCTACGGCGGCTTCAGACCCCTCTCTCTTCCATCCGGTCTCTTTGCGTTCCCCGGTGACTGGTCGCTTTCCTCTCTCATCTGGTCCAACAAGACAGGGTACCCCTGCGACAGCGATTACCGTGAATTCTACCGCGATATAGGCTACTACCTTCCTATGGAATATGTAAGGCCATATATGCATGAACCCGCACTGAGGGTATTCACAGGCTACAAGTACTATGCAATAACCTCGAAGGACGAGAACAAGAACTTCTACTCTCTCGAGAAGGCTCAGGAGAAGGCATCTCTCCATGTCGACAACTTCCTCTATAATATAAGG
Source organism: Anaerovoracaceae bacterium (assembly GCA_963587105.1). Lineage (GTDB taxonomy): Bacteria > Spirochaetota > Spirochaetia > Sphaerochaetales > Sphaerochaetaceae > Ornithospirochaeta. Next base: position 8,060 of record CAVACS010000049.1, read on the forward strand.
AAGAAGGGGACGCTCCTCGATGCATGCGGCATAGAGAACCACGTGTTCACGCTTCCCTTCGACGCCGAGCTCTTCGGTCACAGATGGTATGAGGGTATATACTTCCTCGAAACCCTCATAAGGGCACTTGCCGGCGACAGGGACAACTACAGCATGGACTATCCGTCGTCCATCATCAACTCCGGCGGGGAGTTCGACAATATTCCCATCAATGAATCGAGCTGGGGCCGCCACGGCGGAGCCGACAGCTGGCTTGATGCATCGAACTCGTTCATCTATCCCCATCTCTTCAAGGCTATCGAGAGAATGCACCGTCTGACGGAGAGGTTCCCCAACCAGGGAACGCTCAAGAGAAGGTTCCTCAACCAGTCCCTGAGGGAGCTTCTTCTTGCAATGGCATCAGACTGGCCGAGCATAATGCACGAGAACACATCGGTAAGCTACGCAAAGAAGAGGATCGAGGATCATATCTCCTCATTCAACGTCGTCAACGTATCCATGAGCCGTAATACCGTCAATACCGAATGGCTTATAAATGCGGAGAAGCGCAATGCGATATTCCCGAACATAGACTACCAGGACTTCTCTGACCCGAGAGTCAGATAAGTTTTGTCAGAGTAATGAATTGAGAGGGGAGCTGGAAAAAGGCTCTCCTCTTATTCGTTACAGGGGAAAAAGTTAGAAAAAAGAAGAAAATTTCGTCTTTCATGTTGACACTATCATTCTAAATACCTAATATATCGTTGTTGTCTTGCGGCCGTGGTGGAATTGGTAGACACGCTAGCTTGAGGTGCTAGTGCTTTAACGGGCTTGGAGATTCGAGTTCTCTCGACCGCATACAATTTTTTTTTGGAGGATTAGCTCAGCGGGAGAGCGCCTGCCTTACAAGCAGGATGTCACAAGTTCAATCCTTGTATCCTCCACTCTACCAGGCACAGCCTGGTCTTTTTTCACCCTCTTATCGACATGACCCTTTAAATTGATTATCCTTAATGCGAGGTGAAGTGTGACAGAGGAATTTCTGACCCGGTATACTTTAACATTCGTCATCTATGCATTCATCGGCTACATATGTGAAGTCGTCTACTGTTCAGTCGGTAAACGCCGTCTTGTGAACAGAGGCTTCCTCTACGGCCCATGGCTTCCGATCTACGGCTTCGGCGGCCTCATAGTCAACATATTTCTCATTCCCCTCAAGTCCTATCCTGTGCTTGTCTTCCTTCTTGGAGTAATACTTACATCCATTGTCGAATACATAGGCTCTTGGGGGCTCGAGAAGATATTCTCGATTAAGCTCTGGGACTACTCGAAGCATTTCTGCAACATAAACGGCAGGGTGTGCCTACTCAATTCAACGCTCTTCGGCGTGATGAGCATATCACTTGTGTATCTTGTACAGCCCTGGATAGACACTCTCATCGATCTTGTTCCCTACGTCATACAGTACTACCTCTCGGACGTTCTGAGGCTTTTATTTGCCGTCGACCTCACGCTCTCCGTCATAAAGATGAACGCATTCAAGAAGGCACTCAGGGATGCTGTGGAGAAGGCAAGGGAGATCGAGGAGAAGGCGAAGGAGTATGCAGAGGCCGGAAAGGCGGAAGCACAGCGCGAGTACAGGACACGCATGGCAAGGGAGACTCTCGATTCCAACAGCCGCTTCAGCCTGACGTACCGCCGTATCCTCTCGGCATTCCCGAATGCCCGCGGTAAAGGCGAGGATCTCAAGAAGCAGCTTGGAAGTATGCAGAAGTGGGCTGAGGAGAGAAAGGACGCCGTTATCGAATACAGGAACAGAATGAAGGCCCTCAAGAAAGAATACAGGGACAAGGTGAAGGCCATCAACAGCAGCAGAGGAAAGGTAAATGACTGATTATATTTCCGTTTATAATGAAGTTAAGGCGTCCGATCCCTCCGTCGTTCTTCTTGCCGTCAGCAAGACAAAGAGCTACGAGAAAGTCCTCGAAGCATACAGTGACGGGGCCCGGCTCTTCGGCGAGAACAGGGTCCAGGAGATAGAGAAGAAGTTTCCGCTCGTCCGTCCCGAGGGAATGAAGGTCTATCTCATAGGACAGCTTCAGAGAAACAAGGTGAAGAAGGCTGTGGCCCTTTGTGACAGGATCGAGAGCGTCGACTCTCTCGAATTACTTGAAAAGATAGACTCTGAAGCCGGAAAGATCGGAAAGAGGATGGAGATCCTCTTCGAGGTCAATTCCTCGGGAGAAGAGCAGAAGTCTGGCTTCCGTACTGAATCCGAACTCATCAATGCCGTCAGAAGAGCCGGGACTCTTCCTAACATAAGTCTCATCGGACTCATGACAGTCGGTCCCCTCGGCGGCGACAGGGATAAGAACACGAAGGCCTTCCGCTACACGAAAGAGCTCTTTGACAAGATAAATCTCTTTCATCCTATGACTGTCCTCAGTATGGGTATGAGCGGGGACTGGAGAGAGGCTGTGGAATCGGGATCGACAGAGGTCAGAATCGGCAGTGCAATATTCGGAGCAAGAAATTGAAGAAAGCGCTTATCATTGTTCTTATCATTTCTCTCTCGATATCATCACTTTTCAGCGATACGCTGACGCATTCGACGCTGAAGTACCAGTACGAGTCTTACGAGGAGGACGAGTTCCCCATCTGGTCGAACGAGATAAGAAGAGCCGAGACTCTCTTCTTCGGCTCCTTCGTCTTCACACTCCCGATATCGACACTGGCAGTGAGTGCTTTAGAGAGCTTCAGCGTCATTGAGAGCTCGTCGGCGACTAAGACTGCGGTAATATCAATATCGGTTGCGACGGGACTGAGCATAGCGGTCGCTACAATCGACTGGATACTTGGAAGGGTGCAGAATTGACGAAGGAAAGATCATACAGTTTTCTATCCCCCTCATCGGGAAGGGTCGACAAAACGGCATCTGATGTGCTCGGCATTCCCCGCTCCGTTTTCTCGCTTCCGTCTCTCGCCCTTTTTGTCAACGGCGTCAGGGCAAAGAAGTCGACTGCTTTGAAAGAGGGAGACAGAGTAGAGCTTTCATACAAGGAGGAGGTCTTTGAAGGACTCAAGGCCCAGAATATCCCCCTTACCATCATATACGAGGATGATGACATTCTCGTCATAGACAAGGCGCAGGGAATGACTGTGCACCCGGGGGCGGGATGCACTGACGGAACAGTGGCGAATGCACTGCTTTCTCTCTACGGCGAGGACTTTTCGACGTCAGACGATGACTTAAGGCCGGGGATCGTCCACCGTCTCGATAAGGATACCTCCGGAGTCATGGTGATAGCAAAGAACAGGGAGGCACACCTCTCTCTATCGAAAGAGTTCAGCGAGCACACAAATGAGAAGTACTATGCGGCAATTGCAAAGGGCTTCTTCACATCGACTGAGGGGACGATCGAGCGCCGTATAACACGCGACAGGAAGAACCGTAAGAAGTTCACTGTCACCGATAAGATGAGCGAGGGCAGGGATGCCCTGACAAAATACCGTGTAATATCCCAGAACAGTGACTATGCATTTCTGCGCCTTCGTATCTACACGGGACGTACCCATCAGATAAGAGTGCATCTTCTTTCGATCGGACACCCGGTACTCGGAGACAGCATTTATTCCCGTCCCGACCCGAAAGTGAGCGATGCAAAGCTGATGCTCCATGCAGAAAGAATTGTCTTCACACACCCGCGGACAGGGGAGAAGATGGTCTTCCGTTCGCCTCTTCCAGAGCGTTTTCTCACGTTCCTCTCGAAAGAGGGACTGGAGGTCGAATGAGATTCCGCATTCTCAAATCAATCAACAATCTCTATACGGCACTCTCGGATGACGGCGGTATCTACACGCTGAGAATCAAGGGAAAGAAGCTCAAAGGGAAGGAGGATGAGTACAACCCCGTCGTTGTCGGCGACTACGTCCACGGCGAATGCTACAGCCGGGATGAAGCTCTCATAACGGAGGTAGAGGATAGGAGAAGCGCATTCGTCCGCTTCAACTTCAAGGAGGACAGAAACCAGACCATATGCGCTAACCAGGATCTGACGGCCATCGTGTTCTCCGCTTTCTCTCCTCCATTCCGTCCGCGTTTCGTCGACAGGGCTATCTGCTGCACATTCAATAGTGATATCCTCCTTATCCTCAACAAGATAGACTACGGTCTTACAGAGGACGAGAAGGAGAGATACGAACTCTATAAAAAGCTCGGCTACAGTGCCATTGCAGTCTCCTCTGTTGACGGCCAGGGGATCGAAAGGCTGAGAAAGATGCTCGAGGGCAGGACTACCGCATTCGTCGGTCAGAGCGGCGTGGGAAAATCGAGCCTCATAAACACCCTTCTCGGTACAAAGCTGAGAACAAACGAACTCTCTGAAAAGTACAACAGGGGACGACACACCACGAATCATTCGATATTCCTCATGGAGAGGGGCCTCAATATCATAGATACTCCCGGAGTAAGGGAGATACAGGTTCCCATAGAGGAGAGCGCTCTTATCAGGGATTCGTTTCCCGAGTTCAGAAGTCAGGGCTGTTTCTATCCCGACTGCCTCCATAACGGGGAGGATGGCTGCACAGTTCCGGAGAAGGTCGAAAGGGGCGAGATCAACGGCGACAGATACTTCAGCTACCTCAAGACTCTCGAGTCTGTATCTCTCATAAGGCCGATCTGGGAGAGGAGAAGGAAATGAGAGAACGCACCGTCAGAGACACCGAACTCGACATCATCCTTGAAGATGTGAGAAAATACTCCCTCTCGGATGAGGGTAAGGCATATATAAATTCTGACAGATTTACGACAGATGAGTCAGTCCTTGATGAACGCTACAGAAGAATTGATGAAATAGTCTCACGCCTCGATGAGGATGTTCACCTTGAACCCTTTCCCTCCCTCTCGTCTCTTTTCTCTTTCGTCAGAGAGTCACGGCGCGACATTGAAGGGGAGGAGATCTACCGCGCGGGGGAGTTTCTGCATTCATCATATCTTCTCTCCGTATTTGAAAAGAAGGATGAGCTCTATTCAGAAGAGCTTTCGGATATAGAGAAGAACATACTTTCCTCCCTCACACCCGCAGGTCTCGTCAATCCCGAGCACCCGAGACTGAGGCCCCTGGTAAAAAAGCTTGAGGAGACAAAGAGTGAGCGTTACCGCTACTCCATGTCCTTCATATCCTCGAACCGTCAGATAGTCCAGAACGAGAATCCCATATACCGCAACGAAAGGGTCGTCATCCCCATCTTCACGAAGGACAGGAAGGGAAGCTCGTATTATATCTCGGGTCAGAGCGGGAGCGGCAGTACTACATATGTCGAGCCCTTCGAGCTCGTGGATCTCAACAACAGAGTCGTTCTTGCGGAAGAAGCCATAAGACTTGAAAAATTGAAGATTCTCCATGACCTCAGCGAAAGCGTAAGGGGGATTACGCTTTACCTCGAGAAGATGACAGAATATGTAGTCTCGTTCAACTTCCACTATGCTTTCGCACTCTGGGTGAAGAGAAACAACTGCCGCCATATCGAGAGGGGAGAGGACGTAAGGCTGATCAATGCCGTCCATCCGCTTCTGGGGAAGAGGGCAGTCCCCATTTCCGTCCATATTCCTCACTCTATGAAGGTTCTTGTCCTCAGCGGTGCAAACTGCGGCGGAAAATCCGTTACTATGAAGACTGTCGCACTGCTCTCGCTTCTCAATCAGATTGCGTCTTACATTCCCGCAGACGAGCGCAGCACACTTCCCGTTTTCGACTCCGTCTTTACAGATATAGGGGACGGACAGAGTATCGAGAACGAGGAGTCGACTTTCTCGTCTCATATGTCGAATATCGCATACATAACGAAGAACGCCACGCAGAAGTCGCTTGTCATACTCGATGAGCTGGGTTCCGGCACGGACCCCTCCGAGGGTGCGGCACTCTCGCTTTCTGTACTGAGGTATCTTTCCCCGCGCTCTGCTCTTACAATCTGTACATCCCACTACAACAGCGTCAAAAGCTATGCATATTCAAATCCCTCTATGATGAATGCCAGCATGGAGTTCGATACGAAAACAGGGGTGCCCACATACAAAGTTCTCGAGGGAATACCCGGTGACAGCCATGCCCTCAGTACGGCAAAGAGGG
>CAVACS010000049.1:14253-17151 GCA_963587105.1 Anaerovoracaceae bacterium
CGCTTGACAGGAAGATGAGCGAGATATCCGTTGAGAAGAGAGCGCTCGAAGAAGAGAGACGGAAGTACGAGGATGAGAGAAAAGAGCTCGAGAGAAAGCTCATCGAAGCCGAGAAGGATGGATGGAGGGAACTCAACGACTATCTCTCCTCATCGAGAAAGGAGCTCGAGAACCTTGTAAAGGCAGTACGGACAGGAACACTCACGAAGGAGAAGACGACGGCAGTCAAATCCTTTATCAAGAAGATAGAGGAGAAGGAAAAGGACGTTAAGAGGGAGATCGAGGAGAAGGAGGAGAGAGAGACTCTGTTCTCAGACACCATCTTCTCCGTCGGTGACGATGTTCTATGCGGAAGCGGAAGAACAAGGGGAAGGATTGTCGATATAAAGGATGCGAAGAGCTCTCTAGTCTCCTTCGAGAACGGACTTAGAATGACAATAAGAAACCGTGATATGGTACATGCAGAACCCGTTGAGATGGCAGCCGGGGTATCACACTTCAGCTCGGGCGATAAAAAGGCGAAGTACGTACTCGACGTCAGAGGCTATACACTCTCCCAGACGGAGAAGGCCCTCGACGACGAGATAGAAGCGGCACTCCTTTCTGGCCTCCCGTCATTTTCTGTGATACACGGCTACGGCGACGGAATACTCCAGAAGGGAGTTCATATGTATCTCAAGAGAAACAGATATGTCTCCGATTACCGCTTCGCCCTTCCCGAGGACGGGGGAATGGGAAAGACCTACGTCACCTTGAAGAAGGACTGACTCTCTTTCTCTCGGGAAGCTCTGCACAGACTACGGAGATAAAGAGAATCACGGCTCCCGCGATTTCCCTTGCACTCATCGTCTCCTTGAGAATGAGTGCACCTCCGAGGGCGGAGAAGACACTCTCGAGCGAGAGTATGAGAGTCGCCTTCGTTGCATTCATGTTCTTCTGACCTATTATCTGGAGGGTGTAGGCAATACCGCACGATCCGATTCCGCCGTAGAGGATGGGAACGAGGGCATCCCTTATTCCTCCTGTAGTATTCTTCTCGAAGAAGAGGGAGAGGATGCATGCAATCGTTCCTGCAAAGAAGAACTGGACTGCTGAGAGTTCGACACCCCTGTATCTGCCGCTTACATGGTCGATATACATGACATGAAGAGAGAAGAGAACGGCGCAGATGAAGATGAACGCGTCTCCCTTTCCGAGTCCCTCTCTTCCGTTGATGGAGAGAAGAAATGCACCCAGGAGCCCCGTGGCGACACAGAGCCAGGTCTTGAGAGTGTTATGTTTCCCGAACACAAGTGATATAACAGGAACGATCAGGATATAGAGCGAGGTGATGAATCCGGCCTTTCCCGCTGTTGTGAACTCTATTCCGTACTGCTGGAAGAAGGAGGCAGAGAAGAGCAGGACGCCGCAAACAAAGCCGTCCTTAACCAGCTCTTTCATCTCCTTTCCATTCTTTCCCTTTATGCTCCTGATGAGAAGCGGAAGAAGTACGATAAAGCCCAGGATCATCCTGAGGCCGTTGTAGCATAAGGGACCTACGGAGGCTGATGCCTCACTCTGGAAAACGAATGTCGAGCCCCAGATCAGGGCTGTCAGAAGCAGTATGAGTGCGGAGGAGGTTTCTTTCATGAGGAGCATTATAGTGATTCGGAAAGATTGAATAAAGTTGTTTTTTTCTATTCCGACCTGGATTATAATGAGTCTTTCTTAAGGAGAACGATATGTCAGATTACATGAACGGTACGGGAATACAGTACCATCTCAGAATAAAGAAGGGTGATGTCGGACGCTATGTCATACTTCCCGGGGACCCCAAACGCGTCCCTCTCATTGCAAAGTATCTTGATGACGCCGCTCCAGTTGCAGACTTCAGGGAGTTCGTAACATACACCGGGTACCTCGACGGAGTGAAGGTATCTGTCACGAGTACGGGTATCGGGGGACCGAGTGCATCAATCGCAATGGAGGAGCTCTATAAGTGCGGAGCCGACACATTCATCCGCATGGGTACGTGCGGCGGTATTGCACTTCCCGTCATGGGCGGAGACTGTGTCATAGCAACGGGTGCCGTCAGGATGGAGGGTACAAGCCGTGAATACGCCCCGATCGAATTCCCTGCTGTCGCTTCCTACGAAGTCGTTAATGCAATCGTTGAGGCTGCAAAGCGCCTGGGCGTGAAATATCATGTGGGGGTAGTGCAGTGCAAGGACTCCTTCTACGGCCAGCATGATCCCTCCGTTATGCCGGTAAGCTACGAGCTCGAGGCAAAGTGGGAGGCATGGAAGAGACTGGGAGTTCTTGCCTCGGAGATGGAGAGTGCTGCACTCTTTACAGTTGCATCCTTCCTCGGAGCAAGGTGCGGAAGCGAATTCTTCACTGTCGGCAACCAGGAGAGGGAGAAGCTCGGCATGGATAATCCCAAGCTCCACGACACCGATTCTGCGATAAGGGTCGCCGTCGAAGCTGTGAGAGTTCTCATAGAGCGTGACGGAAAGTAAGTAACAAAGGCGAACGAGAAGAGGGTACTCCCGTGTACCCTCTCGTCTTCAGCTGCCGCTCTTCCCTGTCCATACGATTTCTATCGCATTTCCCCCGTATTCTCTCCAGCAATCTTCATAGCCCTCTACGCTCTTCTCTTCCCTGTCGATGGTTATAGTGAGCTTTGCGGCTTTAAATGGAGTGTAATCGAAGGCAGAGACTGCAATGGTTTCAATTCCCGATCCGATATTTACCGAGACAAGATTACTGCACATCTTGAATGCCTGTTTTTCAATTGTTTTGACAGAAGGAGGAAGTGTTATCTTCGACCCCGTCCATGAGGAGAAGGCTTCTCTTGAGATTGTTTCAACTGTTTCCGGAATCGTCACATCTCTCTTTCCTGCCGGTACTGCGACGACT
>CAVACS010000050.1:0-16283 GCA_963587105.1 Anaerovoracaceae bacterium
ATGTAAACTTGCCCTTTAGAAGGGTTAGAGATAGACATAAGGTGATGCACCTTTCGCTGCATCAGTAATTATTCGGCTCCTCCCACGGGGCAAGCCCCGGGGTTTCCGCCGGAAGGACATTTAGCAATGAACAGCTTTCTGCTTTTTATGGAAAACTACGGCTTTCTCTATATCTCGACAGCTGTGATTGCCGTTCTCGGCATCCTGACAGTCAGGAATATCGTGAGGCTGATGGAGAAGGCCCTGATCAACAGCACGATCGACAACTCACTTGTCGGCTTCATCATGGCTATTGTGAGAATCGCCCTCTACCTGGCACTGCTCTTCATATGCCTGTCGCGTCTCAACGTCCCTCTCACCGGCGTCGTCAGTGCCATAAGCGCACTCACGCTTGCCATAGGACTTGCCGTCCAGGATATCATCGGGGGAGTCGCGAACGGTATCATGATGGTCACGAGCAACCTCTTCAAGGTCAACGACTTTGTCGATATCGGGGGATATTCGGGATCCGTCAAGGAGATAAAGCTTCTCCATACCATACTCGTCACCGGCGACAACAAGACAATCACGATCCCGAACAAGGTCGTCTTCTCCTCCTCGATAACAAACTACTCCGTCTTCAAGGTCAGGAGGCTCGACACCCTCTTCGGCGTCGACTACGACTGTGATGTGGAGAAGGCCAAGAAGGTCCTTTCGGATCTCGCCTCATCGTCTGAGCTTGTTCTCAAGGATCCCGCTCCCCTCATCGTCGTCAAGGAGCTCAAGGACAGCGAGATGGACATACTTCTCAGATGCTGGGTCAACTCCTCGGATTACTGGGATCTTGTATGGTTCCTCAACGAGAAGGGGATGGATGCCCTCGTCAAGGCCGGAATCGAGGTTCCGTATCCGCAGCTGACAATCAGCTACAGAAAGGAGGACAAGCAGTGAGTACAGGTATTTTCGAAAGCGAGATTTTCGTTGAAAGCTTGGTTGCGGTGATCGTGACGCTCATTCTCTTCTTCATCTCCCACTTCCTCTGTTCTGTCCAGGGTATGGGAAGGAACAAGATCGGCAGGATCATTAAGAGTGTGCAGCAGGCGTCCCGCTCTGTCGATATCTTCCTCCAGGGGGCGAAGAACGGGTGCCTTGAACGCGACAGGGCCCGCAAGCTCCTCATCGGGGTGAGAATGCGTGTGAGGAACACAGCTTCCGTTCTCCAGGTATATCTCTACGAAGGCTACAACAATCCCACGGTGAGCCAGATTATAAAGAAGCTCTCGGCAGTCGAAAGCGAATGCGACAGCGTCGCAGTCGACTACAACGACGGCGAGAGAGAGGAGATGACAGAGCACCTCGAGAAGATAAAGAAGGATCTCGAGATCGTCAGTATGATGCTCTCCTCCGTCCGCAGTGACATAGAGGAAGAGAGGAAGAAGGTCATCTAATTTCACATAAACTACACCTTCGGGAGTGAAAACCCCGGCCGTATTCGGTTATCTTTTGTAATGTGGGATTATCTTGTGAGAACTCCGGATAAAAGATACTATATTTCGAAAAGGATTATTGATGGACAATTTAGATAAAGACAAGAAGGAAGATGTCATAGAGGGAGAAAGCGTCACACCCGAGAAGGATGACAAGGACGGGGGTGACAAGCCGTCTCCGAAGGATGGAAAAGAGCGGGAGAACATGTACGACAAGTACCGCTACTGGGGAAGCGAGGATAGTAAGAGAAGCGAGAAAAGAAGCGGAAGCGGAGGCGGAAAGAACTCCATTCATAACCGCATCGCCCTCATAATTCTTGTACTTCTTGCCATGTCGTTCTTCTTCGTCTTCTTCCAGGATTCGAAGAGTGCAAGGGCGACCAAGACATCCTACACCGAGTTCATTTCATATGTCGACAGCGGCAGTGTGACATCTGCCGATATCGTAGGCGGCTCCAGTATAACGTACGTCACCTCCGACGGCGGCTACTATTCGACACGTATTCCGTATTCGGACCTCACTCTCACATCACGCCTTCTCGCGAAGGGTGTCAATGTAACGGGAAGCGAGGAGACGACATCGATATGGGTCATTCTCTTCCAGCTTGTTCCCTGGATCATCTTCATATTCCTTATGGTGAGTATGCTGCGCTCCACCGGTGCGATGGGCGGAAGCAAGATGATGGGATCCTTCGGAAAGTCCCTTGCAAGGGAATACGAGGCGAAGGACAACAAGACGACATTCAAGGACGTTGCCGGGCAGAAGGAGGCCAAGTACGAGCTGCAGGAGATCGTGGACTTTCTGAAGAACCCCGAGCGCTTCACGAAGATCGGAGCAAAGATTCCGAAGGGCTGTCTTCTTGTCGGTCCTCCGGGAACAGGTAAGACGCTCCTTGCCCGCGCAGTTGCCGGAGAGGCGGGAGTATCATTCCTGCATACATCCGGTTCAGACTTCGTCGAGATGTTCGTCGGTATGGGTGCCGCGAGGGTCAGGGATCTCTTCGAGCAGGGAAGAAAGAGTGCGCCGTGCATCATCTTCATAGACGAGCTTGACGCTGTGGGACGCTCCCGCGGTTCGGGACTCGGCGGCGGACACGACGAGAGGGAGCAGACGCTCAATCAGATGCTCGTCGAGATGGACGGATTCTCAAACGAGCCGGGAGTCATAGTGCTCGCGGCTACAAACCGCCCCGATGTACTCGATCCGGCACTTCTGAGGCCGGGACGCTTCGACAGACAGGTCACAGTCGCACTTCCCGATGTGCAGGAGAGACTCGACATACTCCGCATACACACGAAGAAGGTCAAGCTCAACGAGGATGTGGATCTTGCACGTATTGCAAGAGCAACGCCGGGAACAAGCGGCGCCGACCTTGCCAATATGGTGAACGAAGCCGCCCTCTTTGCAGCGAGAAACGGAGAGACGATTGTCAATATGGACGACTTCGAGGCCGCACGCGACAAGATCATCCTCGGAGTTGCAAAGAAGAGCGCATTCATGACCGAGGAGGAGAAGAAGGCGACGGCTTACCACGAGGCGGGCCATACACTTCTTCACTACTATCTCAAGCATGTCGATCCGCTGCATAAGGTCACGATCATCCCCCACGGCCAGGCACTCGGTATTACCATGAGCCTCCCCGAGAAGGATCAGTATACTATACAGAAGAGCTACCTCATGGACAGGATCAAGATCTGCATGGGCGGCTTTGCTGCCGAGAAGATAGTCTACGGCGAGACGACGACCGGAACGAGCAACGACATAAAGCAGGCGACGAGCATGGCACAGCGCATGGTCACCGAATGGGGTATGTCCGATCTCGGTTTCATCAACCTCTCCGACGGCGGTGAGCCCTTATTCCTCGGCCGAGAAATAGCCCAGCACAAGGATTACTCGGAGGAGACAGCGAAGAGAATCGACGAGGAGATGCAGAAGATCCTTTCATCGTGCATGAAGGAGACGATGGATATCCTCACCAGTCACCGCGACCAGCTTGATGCTCTCACCTCCGCGCTCGTCGAGAAGGAGACTCTCGAGGACAGGGAGATCAGAGAGATGTTCGGCTTCGAGAAGGTCGAGCATGTCACGGATTTGAAGTGAGTATGGCAGTAGATACCCGACATAAACGAAATTTCTGCATCATTGCACACATAGACCACGGAAAGAGCACGCTCGCCGACCGTTTCATCGAGAAAGCGAGGCTTGTGGAGTCGAGAGGCCCTGTCGAGACCCAGATTCTGGACAATATGGATATCGAGAGGGAGAGGGGCATCACGATAAAGAGCCAGGCTGTCACCATTCCCTACACAGCATCCGACGGTGAGGAATACGAACTCAACCTCGTCGATACTCCCGGCCACGTCGACTTCACATATGAAGTGAGCAGGGCAATATCCTCATGCGAGGGAGCTCTGCTCTTGATCGACGCCACACAGGGGGTCGAGGCACAGACGATAGCCAACCTCTACCTTGCAATGGAGCACAACCTCGAGATAATCCCCGTTATAAACAAGATAGACCTCGCTTCGGCGGACATAGATTCATGCCTCCATCAGATAGACCATGATCTCGGGCTCGACAGCTCGATGGCAGTCAGGGTCAGCGCTAAGACGGGAGAGGGGGTGGACGGACTATATGAGGCGATCGTCAATTATATACCTTCTCCTGCGGGAAGAAATGACGAGCCTCTCGAGGCCCTCATCTTCGACTCCCACTACGACCCCTACCGCGGTGTCATTGTACATGCGCGCATATTCTCCGGCGTCGTCCGTACCGGTGACGAGATCCTCCTCATGCACTCCGGTGCCGTATATAAGGTGGAGGACCTGGGGCTCTTCCAGATAAACCTCGTCTCGAAGGGAAAACTCGAGGCCGGGGATGTCGGATACTTCATAGCCGGTATCAAGAACATCGGCGACATCAGGGTCGGAGATACCATCACACTCAAAAGCCGTCCGGCGGAGAAGCCCCTTCCCGGCTTCAAGGAGGTAAAGAGCGTCGTCTTCTCCTCGATCTATCCCGTTGACTCCAACGACTACGAGGAGCTCCAGAGCGCAATCGAGCGCTTGAAGCTCAACGATGCCTCACTTACATACGAGAAGGACAGCTCGGCAGCCCTCGGCTTCGGCTTCAGGTGCGGCTTTCTCGGAATGCTCCACCTCGAGGTCATACAGGAGAGGATAGAGAGGGAGTTCGATCTCTCGATCGTCTTCACATCGCCCTCTGTCCGCTATACGGTACACATGAAGGACGGTGAAACGAGGCACATAGACAACCCTCTTGAATATCCTGATCCGATGAGGGTTGACTATGCAGAGGAGCCGTACATACAGGCGAACATCATAACGCCGAGCGAGTATGTGGGTTCAATCATCACGCTCTGCCTCGAGAAGAGGGGCGTCCAGACACAGATGAACTACCTCGACACGAAGAGAGTCGAGCTCATATATGAGATGCCGCTTTCAGAGGTTCTCTTCGATTTCTATGACAGGCTCAAGAGTATATCACGCGGCTATGCGTCATTCGACTACAGCGTGATCGGCGAGAGAAGAACAGACCTCGTGAGGATGGAGATCCTCGTCAACGGCGAGGCCGTCGATGCTCTTTCCTGTCTTGTTTTCAGAGGTAATGCCCAGATAAGGGGACGACAGATCGTTGAAAGGCTCCAGAAGGAGATTCCGCGACAGCAGTTCAAGATAGCCATCCAGGCGGCTATCGGGGGCACGATAATCGCACGCGAGACAGTCAATGCATACCGTAAGGATGTCACGGCCAAGTGCTACGGCGGCGACATATCACGTAAGAGAAAGCTCCTGGAGAAACAGAAGGAGGGAAAGAAGCGGATGAAGATGGTCGGTAACGTCGAGATTCCGCAGTCAGCCTTCCTTGCAGTCTTGAAGACGGAGGATGAGAAGTAACTATGGAAAGAAAATCATGGGGAAGAACACCATCGGGAGAGGAGGTATTTCTCTATACCTTCCGCGTCGGAGAGTTCATCTTCTCGGTAATGACGAAGGGTGCCACAATAGTCTACTGGGGGACAGAGGAGTGGAACGCAGTTCTGTCGCACTCCTCTCTCGAGTCCTACTACAGAGAAGGAAACGGACACCGCGGCGAGGTCGTCGGGCCGTATGCAAACCGCATAGCGGGTGCATCCTTCACACTTGACGGCGTTACATACAATCTCGATAAGAATTTCCACTCCCGTCATACGCTCCATTCGGGATCTGCAAACTGGGGCGACAGGGTATGGAAGGTCGAGGGCGTGAGTGAGAACACCATCACTCTTTCCCTCTCGACTCCTGACGGGGAAGGGGGCTTTCCCGGCTCGCATGAGGCACTCGTTACATATATGGTCAGTGCAGAGGGGGAGCTTGTGCTCTCCTACAGCGTGCGCTCAACGAAGAAGTGTCCCGTTGCAGTCACGAACCACACATACTTTGTTCTCGACGACAGGGATGACAGAGAGCTCCTCATCACGATACCGGCAGAGAAATATGTTGCAGTCGACACTCTCGATCTCATTCCGCTTGCCACAACCCCGGATTCAGTCGAAGGAACAGACTACGATTTCCGCACTCCCGTACTCCTGGGGTCGAGAAGAGGCGGAAGATACGACAACACATGGGTTCTCGACGATAATGCCGTAGTCAGAGCAGAAGGCAACAGGGCTGCTCTCAGGATGAGGACGAGCGAGAAGGGAGTGCAGATGTACACGGGAGGATCTCTTCCCGAGCCTTTCAAGGGCATTGCATTCGAGAGCGGACAGTATCCTGACACACCCAACCGTCCCGATTTCCCTGGGGCCTTCACATCAGAAGACGAAGAATACAGATCAACGACTGTTTATTTTCTTGAGATGAAGGGGGAGTGAGAGATGCTTGTCAAGATCATCGGAATAACAGGCGGTTCGGGCTCTGGAAAGAGCACTGTCGTCAAGAGAATCAAGGAGCGCTATCCCGATGCGGTTCTCATAGAGCAGGATAACTACTACAAGTCGGCTTCGTTCGTCAACAACGACAATATAACGGCCTACAACTTCGACCATCCCGATGCCTTCGACATGGATCTTCTTCTCTCGAACATACAGACACTCAAGGAGGGCAGGAGCTGCGAAATGCCGCAGTACGACTTCGTCCATCACAGAAGAAAGGAGGAGAGCGTCACAGTCAATCCCTCGTCGATCATCATAATCGACGGCCTCATGGTCTTCTACGACGAGCGCATCAGGGATATGCTCGACCTCAAGCTCTATGTCGACACTCCTTCCGACATCAGATTCATAAGGCGACTGCAGAGAGACGTCAAGGAGAGGGGGCGCACAGTCGAATCCGTCATCGAACAGTATACGAAGGTCGTGAGGCCGGGTCACTTCAACTTCATCGAGCCGAGCAAGTCCTATGCCGACATCATCATCCCCGAGGGCGGCTACAACGACAAGGCGATGGAGGTCATCTTCTCCTTCATCGGTTCGATGATGGATAAGTGTCTGAGGTGATCAGCTTTCCCTGAAGCTTCTGTCAAAGCCCTTCGGTTTACGGCGTATGATGTACTGATTTCTGACATCCTTCCAGGAATAGGCGTCGGGTACGGGATCGGGACCCCCGAGATATTTCGGCCTGCATCTCAGAATGCGCGCCGTCCCCATGACTGTTCCCTTAAAGATTCCGAAGCGTCTTACCGCAGTCAGAAAGTACTCCGAGCATGAGGGTGAGTAGCGGCAGCATGCTCCTCCCTTGAAGGGACTTATCATAATGCGGTAGAGATGGACAGGCAGGAGGAATATCTCTCTCAGTATTTTCATACGGCTATTATCATAAATTAGCACGGATTGTTCCATCCACCGGCGGGCGAAAGACAAAAATGTGGAGGGCGTCTATGAAAGATGTCCGCTTTTCTGGGCTGAAGAAAGAAGAGCTGATGACATTGCTCTCACTCTCAGCCGTCTCAGAATCTCGATCCGCTCATCATGAATTCAATGAGATTGATGTGCCTTATACCGTTTCTTTTCTGCAGCATATAATCGGTAGCCGCTGCATATTCCGGATAGTTATCCCTTATACTCTCCAGAGGTCTGTATTCCCGATTCTCAGTCTCCGTGCTCTCCAGTATCGTATATGACACCTGGACATAGTTCAATCATTTTCCGACAGAGACTGAATAATCGAGGCTGCGGAGTAAATATAGACTTCTTGCAAAAACTTTATTTTCTGTATCGATAACCCTGCATTTTATATCTATTGACGGTTACGTTTTTTAGAGCATCGAAGGGCGGAAAGAGACGCCGATTCCTGATTTTCACTGCGCAGGAGTAAACATGCAGGGCATCCTGTATGATCCTCAATCCGGACTCTTACGGCCGAGTCATCTTCTTTGAAACAGGTCGGCTCGTCGGTTGACGAGGCTTTCTTCTTTTGATAGACTTACAAACCGTTATATTCTGTACAATAAAATAGAGAGGTTTATTATGGCAACTCCTAAGTATAAAACATCTAAATCAAGAGCAGCATCGAGAAAGGCTGCAAACATGAAGCTTTCTGCTCCAAACCTTGTTACATGCCAGACATGCGGCAACCTTATCCCGTCACACCGTGTCTGCCCGAAGTGCGGCTACTATGCAGGCAAGGCAGTTATTGCAATTGATGAGGAGTAATCAGATGACAGAAGCTGAAATCTTTAACAAGGTAAAGAATCTCGTTGTAGAGAAACTCAGAGTCAATCCCGACAAGGTCACGATGGAGGCTTCCTTCCGCAAGGACCTCGGCGCTGACAGCCTCGACACATACGATCTCGTATATGCACTCGAGGAAGAGACAGGCGTCACAATCTCCGATGACGAAGCAAACAGCTTCGAGACAGTCGGCGACTCCGTCAAGTATCTGATGAAGGAACTCAACTAAGTTGAACCCTTCCGCTTTCAATGCTCCCGTTCTTGATTCTTCAAGAGAAAGGGAGCTTATTTCGTTCCAGGAGGCTAACGGCCTCCGCTTCAATGATATCAAGCTCCTCAATCTCGCATTCACACATACATCCTATGCCAACGAGGCAAGGGGCGGGATGGATAACAACGAGCGTCTCGAGTTCCTCGGCGACGCCGTTCTCGATATGGTGACGGCCGAGTATCTTTTCGATAATTATTACGGTGTTTATCATGAGGGGGAGTTTTCGAAGATCAAGGCCATCGTTGTCAGCGAGGACAGCCTCTCGGAGGTGGCTTCACGCCTCGAGTTCGAACGCTATCTTCTCATCGGGAAGGGCGAGAAGAGCCAGGGCGGGGCGAGGAAGAAGGCAATACAGGCCGACGCAATGGAGGCCGTAATCGCGGCTGTCTATCTCGACAGTGGTCTGGAGGCGGCACGCACCTTCATCCTTTCATTCATTCCATCCCAGATCGAGAAGGTTCTGAGGAACAAGGTCGCATACAAGGATTACAAGACAAAGCTCCAGGAATACTACCAGAAGAGAAGGGGAAGGATTCCCGAGTACACCCTTGTCTCGCAGACGGGGCCCGACCACGACCAGGTCTTCGCTGTCACGGTGAAGGTCGAGGGAAAGATATACGGTCCCGAGACGGGAAAGAGCAAGAAGCATGCGGAGCAGAACGCGGCAAGAGAGGCTCTCATACACCTCGGACTCGAGCCCAACAACACAGAGACACTCAAGAACAGAGATTAGCTTCTGCCGCTAAAGCGAGAAGCTTTTCTTTTGTGTTGCATTCAGGATCTTCAATAACCTTTTCAAGAAGATATTTCAGCATCCTTCCCATTTCAGGTCCTTTCTGAACAACAGAGGAAAGGTCTTCGCCTGTGACGGCAAGGTCCCTGATTTCGGTGGGACTCTTCTTTTCTATCTCGCACTTCACTGCATCTACGAACTTCTCGTCGTCCTCTGTGAAAGGCTTTAACAGACGCCGCACTGAGAAGAGGGACGGAAGGATCTCCTTTCCGTTCTCGTGTATGAAGAGACGCACAAGGCCCGGCGAGGATTTCTTCTCGTCGTAGCCGAGGCTTCTGACTATATGTGTAACCTCATCCTTTTCTCTGTTGGAAGACCTGAGGCGTGTAAGAACTCTGCAGACTTCATCCGCTGATATAGCGGAGAAGAGAACGGCATAGAGAGATGAAAGCGGGAGAGATGCCTCCCCGGCCCTTTCCAGAGCAGAAAGTATCTCCTTTGTGAGAGCGAGTTCGGGAAGAACGGCAGAGAGGAGTCCGGTCTTTTCCATATATTCAAGTCCCTTCACGGGGTAGTGTGACAAAAGAAGCTTGTCCAGTTCCTCCTTTATCCTTTCGACGGAGACCTTTCTGATGTTTTCATGCTCATCCTTTATCGCCTCGAGGGTCTTCTCCTCGATATCGAAGCCGAGCTTTGAAGAGAAGCGGCATGCCCGCATCATTCTCAGCGCGTCCTCCCTCAGTCTCTCCTCGGGCTCTCCGATTGCCCTTATAACCCCCCTCCTGATATCACCGATTCCATCGTGCATGTCGATAATATCGCCGGTGAGGAGGTCGACAGCGAGGGCGTTTATCGTGAAGTCGCGTCTTTTGAGATCCTCTTCAAGGGAGCGCACGAACCTGACCGAGTCCGGGTGACGTGAGTCGGTGTAGTCACCTTCGGTGCGGAAGGTCGTTATCTCATACTGTCCGCCCTGGTAGATCACCGTTACGGTGCCGTGCTTTATTCCGGTGTCGATGGTGCGTCTGAACATCGCCTTTACCTCCCCGGGCAGGGCTGAGGTCGTCAGATCGTAGTCATCGTTCTTCCTCTCAAGCAGATAGTCTCTGACGGCCCCTCCTACAAGATAAAGCGAGTAGGAGTGCGACGAAAAGATCTCACCGAGCTTTCTGAGTTTCTCCGGCACATCGTATTTCATGGCTCAAATCTACCACAGTTCGGGCAATTGCGTCAGCATTGCGGCGGCTCCCCTTGAAGAAAAGGGGCTCAAACTCTTACAATGGAAAGGAAAAATCTAAGGAGAAACAAATATGTTTGAACCTGTGAACAATAAGGTAAACTTTCCTCAGGAAGAAGAGAAGGTTCTGGCGTTCTGGGAGGACAACAGGATTTACGAGAAATCCATCGAAAGTCGTCCCGCCGACAACGAATACGTTTTCTATGACGGGCCTCCGTTTGCAACGGGACTCCCGCATTTCGGCCATATACTGCCCGGCACAATCAAGGATGCCATTCCGCGCTATCAGTCGATGAAGGGACACAGGGTCATCAGACGTTTCGGATGGGACTGCCACGGCCTTCCCGTCGAGGCGGAGATGGAGAAGACAATCGGAGTCTCCGGTCACAGCAGAATCGTCGAGTACGGAGTGGGAAAGTTCAACGAGGAGTGCCGCTCCATCGTCCTGAGATACACTTCCGAATGGAAGAAGGCCATCACGAGAACAGGACGCTGGGTCGATTTCGACAACGGCTATAAAACGATGGACAAGAACTACATGGAGTCGGTATGGTGGGTCTTCAAGACACTATATGACAAGGGCCTCATCTACGAGGGTTACAATGTCCTTCCGTATTCCCCGAAGCTCGCCTGTCCTCTTTCTAACATGGAGGTCTCTCTCGGAGGCTACAGGGATGTCACGGACCAGGCTGTAACGGTACGCTTCAAAATCGACGGAACGGAGAACAGCTACTTCCTTGCATGGACGACGACGCCATGGACACTGCCGTCAAACCTTGCACTCGCTGTCGGAGAAGATATCGACTACGTCGAGGTCGAGGATGAGGACGACGGCTGTCACTACTACCTTGCAAAGAACCTTCTCGGTAAGTACTACAAGGACGGGAAGGGCTGCAGAATAGTGAGAACAGTCAAGGGAAAGGACCTTGTCGGAATGAAGTACGAGCCTCTGATGCCGTTCTTTGCATCTCTCAAGGAAGTCGGGGCATTCCAGGTCGTAAGTGCCGACTATGTCACTGTAGAGGACGGCTGCGGTATCGTACACACGGCATCAGGCTTCGGTGAGGACGACTACAATACAATGAAGGCGAAGCTGCCCGAGGTTCCTGTCGTATGTCCCGTCGACGAGGAGTGCCGTTTCACAGGCGAAGTCGCCGACTGGCAGGGAATGTTTGTCAAGGATGCCGACAAGAGCATCATCGAATGGCTGAAGAAGAACGGAAAGCTCGTCAAGAGGGAGAACTATCTCCATTCTTATCCCTTCTGCTACAGAACAGGCATGCCCCTCATCTACAAGGCTATGAGCTGCTGGTTCGTCAATGTCCAGAAGATCAAGAAGACGATGCTTGAGTGCAACGACCAGATCACATGGGTCCCGGAGCATATCAAGTACGGACGTTTCGGCAAGTGGCTTGAGGGTGCGAGAGACTGGGCGATCAGCCGTAACCGCTTCTGGGGTAACCCCATTCCTATCTGGAAGTGCGACGGTTCGGACTATATCGAGGTAATCGGATCCGTGAAGGAGCTCGAGGAGAAGTGCGGAGAGAAGGTTGACGACCTGCATAAGCACTTTGTCGACAAGCTCACATGGCCCAGCCCCGACGGAAAGGGCACGATGCGCCGTATTCCCGACATCTTCGACTGCTGGTTCGAATCGGGAAGCATGCCGTATGCACAGCAGCACTATCCCTTCGAGAATGCCGGAAAGTGGGACGAGATATTCCCCGCCGACTTCATCAACGAAGGTCTCGATCAGACGAGGGGATGGTTCTACTCACTGACAGTTCTTGCTGCGGCCCTCTTCGGAAAGCCCGCATTCGAGCACTGTATCGTTTCGGGAATCGTACTTGCCGAAGACGGAAGCAAGATGAGTAAGAGCAAGCGTAACTACACAGATCCGATGGATGTCGTGAAGGAGTACGGTGCCGATGCACTGCGTTTTGCACTCATCAACTCCTCTCTCGTCAGGGCTGAGGACGTCAAATACTCCGACGACCTCGTCAAGGATGTGCTGAAGGGGCTTCTCATCCCTCTCTGGAATGCATACTCATTCTTCGTCACATATGCAAATATCGACGGCTATGAGCCCTCTGTTACAGCTACGAAGGATCTGAAGAATCCGCTGGACAAGTGGATCATCTCGGACCTCGAGGCTCTTATCGAGAAGACGACGAAGGCCTTCGACTCCTACCAGATCCAGGATGCGACACAGGCAGTCGTGGCATTCATCGAAGATCTCAACAACTGGTACATCAGACGAAGCCGCAGAAGATTCTGGAGAAGCGAGAACGACAGTGACAAGAAGGATGCATACAACACCCTCTACAGAGTGCTTATCACATTCTGCAAGGTCGCGGCTCCGATGATTCCTTTCGTAACCGAGACAATCTACCAGAACCTCAGGACAGACGACATGCCGCTTTCTGTGCACCTCTGTGACTACCCCGAGTACAACGAGGAGGAGAGAGACAGAGCAAAGGAAGAGGAGATGCGCATTGTCATGAAGGCCGTCGAGATGGGACGCTCGCTCAGGGCACAGTCAAACCTCAAGATAAGACAGCCCCTGAAGGAGTTCATCGTCGTCAGCCGCAACAAAGAGGCGCGTGAGACTCTCGAGAGAGATGTCGACATCCTCAAGGAGGAGCTCAACGTCAAGAATGTCTTCGTCAGAAAGAACGAGGAGGACCTCGTCACATACTCTGCAAAGGCCAACTTCAAGGTTCTCGGTTCCAGACTCGGAAAGTCCATGAAGGAAGTTGCTTCTCACATCCAGAGCCTCGTGGGCTCGAGAATCGAGAGAATTCTCAACGGAGAGAGCGAGAAGATCGACTACGACGGCGGCTCGATCGACATCACAGAAGGCGACCTCGTTGTACAGAGGACGGAGAAGGAGCATGTCAAAGTGCTCAACGAAGGCGACCTTACAGTCGGCTACGACACCGAGGTCACGCCCGAGCTTCTTCTTGAAGGTATAGCAAGAGACCTTGTGAGATTTGTACAGACAGAGAGAAAGGAGGCGGGCTTCGACGTTGCGGACCACATCAGGCTCACCATCGACGGAGACGGAACAATGAAGAAGGCTGTCGAGATGTTCTCATCCTTCATATCTAAGGAAACGCTCTCCGATTCCCTTCTCTTCGCACCCAACGACGGAAAGACGGCCGAGATCAACGAGACGGCAGTCACCGTAAAGGTAGAAAAGGTTTAAAATCAACAAATCAACAATGAAAAAGATCCTCTTCTCCGCACTTATTGTCCTCTTTCTTTTTACAGGATGTGTGCATAAGACACCGTTCACCACCGAATACTTCTATCAGGCACTCGGCGAAAAGGGCGAAATTGTCATGACTGCCGATATGGAGAGGATAAAGAGCGGGGAGGCGGATGAAATTATTGACGGGAGTGTGAAGACGAATGCGATGGTGAAGAAGGCGACACGCATCAGCGCCTCACTTCTCAAAGAGGAGGATGAAGAGGGCGTCTATTACGTCACCTCCGGCGCCGTCGAAGGGGACATATCACGCTTTCTGATAAATACCGGACTCTCATTCTCCTCTTCTTTCTCGAAGGAGAAGGATGGAGATACAGTCTGGTACAGCGCAAAGGATGGAGACCTCAGTCTCTACGTTCCGCAGAACGGGGTGCTCCTTTTCACTGACGGCGACTATCCGTCATTCTACCGCCGCTCCTACACAGAGAGGGAGATGCTCATAAGCGATGAGACAGCAGAGCGTATGGCGTCCTCGGTCTTCTCCGTCTACGTCTTCGAGCCCGAAAGCCTTTCACAGATAGGCTTCGAGCTTCCGTCTACTGTCACTGCCGAGATAAAGGAGACATGTCTTCTCTTCGACAGCAGGGACGGTACGATAATGCTCTCGGGCTATATCAACACATCCTCGGACGGGACGGCGAGGGCCCTCAACACCCTCTTCCGCAACCAGATCATCCAGGAGAAGAGAAGAAACGGCGAAAAGCTTGACGTTTCCGCCCTTTCGCCTATCTTTATTACCAGTGGTAGCAGTGTTATCATAACCGACTATACACTTACAGGTGAAATGAAGGAGAAGGCGAAGAGCCTGATTTCTGAAAGACTTGGAGGACTAATCTAAATGCCGATATATTCATACAAATGTGAGTCCTGCGGGAAAGAGTACGATGCATTCAAATGCTATGACGACTCCGACAAGGACGACGTATGCCCCTCATGCGGGGGCGCATCAAAACGCATGGTCACAGAGCCGGGAGCCGTGATCTACAAAGGCTCGGGCTACTATTGCACTGATCATCCCCACGAAGGGGGATGCAGCTGTGCATCCTGCCAGGGGAGAAAATAATGGAAAAAAAGAGGATTCTTACGGGAGACAGGCCGACGGGGAGACTTCACCTGGGCCACTACTGCGGCTCTCTCAGGAGCAGGGTCGCACTCCAGGACGACTATGAGGAGTTCATCCTGATAGCCGATGTCCAGGCTCTGACGACGCACTTCGAAAAGCCGGAGCTCATATATGATTCGATCTATCAGGTGACGATGGACAACCTCTCGGTAGGCCTGGATCCGGAGAAGGTTACGTTCATACAGCAGTCACAGGTGCCGTCGATTCATGTACTGACGATGTTCTACTCGATGATCACGACCTGCAACCACCTTCTTATCAACCCGACTATCAAGACGGAGGCGAGATCGTACGGCTTCCAGGACGACAATAAGGAATACGACTTTTCGAAGCTGACATACGGCTTTCTGGGCTATCCCGTTTCACAGACAGCCGACATCACATTCTGCAACGCAGACCTTGTGCCTGTCGGGGAGGACCAGGTTCCCCACATCGAATACTCGCGTAAGCTTGTAAGGCGCTTCAACGAGATGTACGGAACGTCAATCAAGGAGCCCGATTACAAGCTCAGCCAGGTCTCACGTCTCTGCGGCCTTGACGGCAACTCGAAGATGGGAAAGAGCCTCGGGAATGCCATCTATCTCAGCGACACCCCCGACGAGGTGTGGGCGAAGATAAGACTGGCAAAGACGGATACGAACCGTATCTCCGTGAAGATTCCCGGAAACCCCGACGTCTGTTCTGTCTACCAGTATCACAAAGCCTTCAACGAAGAGGGCCTCGAGGACGTCAGATGCCGCTGCACCTCAGCCGGCATGGGATGCGTCGAATGCAAGAAGATCCTGAATGCGAAGATGAACGAGCTTCTCGATCCCATCAGAGAAAAGCGTCACTACTATGAGGACCATAAGAGCGACGTACGCGATATCATAAAGGCGGGAACGGCGAAGGCCAACGAGATAGGAAACAGCAATCTCGAAAGAATAATGGAGAAGATGCACATCGCAATATGAGAAGAGGAGGGCGACCTCCTCTTTTCTGACAATTAAAATGACTCAAACTTCGCCTTTGAATACAGATCTGAATAACACTTGCCGGTTGAAGAAGAAAAGGGCAGGCTCCGGCCTCTACAGGGCTTTGAAGTCTGCCTTATAGTATCCAATGCAATGCTGCACACAAAGTTATGCAGGGTCAGTCTCTGGAGTTGATTCTGCCTGACAGATTTCAGGCCGGATCCTTCTTCTTTTTCTTCTTCTTCATCGAAGCTGCCAGTTCTTCGACAGTTGAGAGAGGCAGGTCAGATACTTTTGCAATATCACTCAAGGAACTGTCTCCAAGAGCTATAAGCTTCTTTGCCATGTCCAGATTTCTGTCCTTCACCACATCATTTATCAGATCATCCATCAGCTTGCACATACTTCTGTGTCCTCCTTCTTCCTCTTTCAGATATTTAATACGTTCCTTCAGTACCGGGTTTATGATATCCGATGAATCAGCGCATGAAAAGTCTTGCATAAGCCGTCCTATGGGAGTTTCGGGATTCCTGTACGCACCGTTGACGTACAGAATGC
>CAVACS010000051.1:0-15598 GCA_963587105.1 Anaerovoracaceae bacterium
TCAATCTGCATTGACTCTGAACAGGGGGATGTATCGAATTGTGCCTGAAAGAGATTAAATATCAAAATATAACAATCCAAGATAGGAATGTTTTATACTGATTCATTATACATGATCCCGTTCATTTTAGATATATTGCGCTTTTATCCCCTTTGGCTTTATCATTTGTCCATATTTTCGAGGGTGGGTGAATTATGTGTGGAATTGTCGGATATACAGGAAAGCTTGAGAGTGCAGAGGTTCTTCTTGAAGGGCTTGAAAAGCTCGAGTACCGCGGCTATGACTCTGCAGGTCTTGCTGTTCTCTCTCCGGAGGGCAGAATCTCGATAGCAAAGGCCAAGGGAAGGCTGAAAAAGCTTTTCGAGAAGACTGACGGCGGAAGGCTGCTTCCGGGGACGACGGGAATCGGACATACGCGCTGGGCGACACACGGAGAGCCGAACGAGAACAACGCACATCCGCACTCGTCGGATGACCATAATGTCGTCGCCGTGCACAACGGGATCATAGAAAACTACCGCGAGCTCAAGGAGAAGCTCGAGGGTAAGGGCTACAGCTTCTACTCCGAAACGGACACGGAGGTCGTCACAAAGCTCATCGACTATTACTACAAGAAGTATAATATAGGCCCCATTGATGCACTTGCAAAGACGATGGTGAGAGTCAGGGGAAGCTATGCTATCGCAGTAATGTTCAGTGACTACCCCGGAGAGATTTATGCGGCACGCAAGGACAGCCCCCTCATTGTCGGTGTAAAGGAAGGAGAAGCTTTCCTTGCATCAGATGTCACGGCCGTTCTGAAATATACGCGAAGTGTCTACTATGTCGACAACCTCGAGATGGCAAGACTTACAAAAGGCGGTGTCACATTCTTCAATCTCAACGGGGACGAAGTGAGAAAGACTCCCTCTCACATTACCTGGTCCGAGAAGGAAGCGGAGAAGGGCGGCTACGAACACTTCATGATAAAGGAGATACACGAGGAGCCTAAGGCCGTCCGTGACACTCTTACCTCTTATATAAGTGAAGGTAATATAGATCTATCATCTTCTGGGATGACAGAGGACGACCTGAAAAAGGTTTCTTCTGTAAGAATTGTTGCATGCGGCTCGTCTTTTCATGTCGCTCTCACCGGTGAGTATTTCCTTGAAAGCATTGCCGGAGTGCCGACACGCGTCGAGACGAGCTCTGAGTTCCGTTACCGTCATCCGGTACTGGGTGAGAACGAACTTGTCGTCCTCATAAGCCAGTCCGGGGAGACTGCAGACACCCTTGCCGCACTGCGCCTGGCTAAGGAAAGAGGGAGAAAGACCCTCGCTGTAGTGAATGTACTCGGCTCGTCCATTGCCCGAGAGGCTGACTGGACACTCTACACCCATGCCGGTCCCGAGATAGCAGTTGCCACTACGAAGGCATATTCGACACAGCTCTGTGTCATCTATCTTCTCGGAATAAAGCTTGCTCACCTCGGTGGACGAATCGAAAGTGAAAAGCCGTATACTGACGAGCTGATGACGCTTGACGGAAAGATTGAGAGGATACTTTCCCAGAAGGAGAAGATACAGTGGTTTGCATCCCGCTGTGTCAACAGAAAGGATATCTTCTTCATAGGGCGCGGCTTAGATGCCTCCGCCGCAGCCGAGGGTAGCCTCAAGCTCAAGGAGGTGAGCTACATCCACAGCGAGGCATACCCCTCGGGGGAGCTTAAGCACGGGACCATATCGCTCATAGAGGAAGGAACGCTTGTCGTCGGAATACTGACAGAGAAGGATCTCTACGAGAAGACGATGTCG
This sequence comes from Anaerovoracaceae bacterium, assembly GCA_963587105.1. Lineage (GTDB taxonomy): Bacteria > Spirochaetota > Spirochaetia > Sphaerochaetales > Sphaerochaetaceae > Ornithospirochaeta. The sequence continues at coordinate 1,794 of CAVACS010000051.1, forward strand.
AATATGGTGGAGTGCAGGACAAGGGGCGCATACCTCATGGCTGTGACGATGGAGGGAATGAGCCGGAACGGGGAGAAGGCTGACTATACTATCGAGATACCATCGACGATGGAATGCTTTTCAGTATCACTCTCGATCATACCGCTGCAGCTTCTTGCCTACTACATCTCCGTTGTGAAGGGCCTCGATGTCGATAAGCCGAGAAATCTCGCAAAAAGCGTCACTGTTGAATAAAATCGGTGAATATAAGAAAATGCATATTAAGTCAGGAGTGTTAACTAAATGAAAGGAAGATGTGTCGTCGTACTCGGAGGCGAGATAGAAGACTACGAAAATGTCAGGAGAGAACTCAGAAGCGACGACTACTTCATCTTCTGTGACTCGGGGCTCTTTCACAAGGAGAGCCTGGGCGTGAAGGCAGACCTTGCTGTCGGCGATTTCGATTCCCATCCACGTCCCGAAGGTGTGGAGAGTGTAGTCTTTCCTCCCGAGAAGGATGACACGGATGCATACATCGGAATAAAGGAAGGAATAAGAAGAGGCTTTACAGATTTTCTCATCCTCGGAGCACTCGGGAGAAGGATCGACCATGAGATAGCGAACATATACCTTCTCGACTACCTCTCGTCTCATTCCTGCACCGGCGCCATACTGGACGGGACGACGAGGCTGAGAATGGTTTCGAAGGAGGAGACGGTGATAGCGTCCTCTGTAGAATACTTCTCGCTTCTTGCCCTTTCAGGTACTGCACGCTCTGTCACGATTAAAGGAGCAAAGTACAATCTCGAGGACGCTGTGATAGAGCCTTCGTTCCAGTACGGAATCAGCAACGAAGTGAAAGACGACTCGGCGAGGGTGAGCGTCGGGGAGGGCAGACTTCTTCTTGTCGAGATCATAAGGGACGCATCCTCTCATCCTCGAACAATCAGTTAACTCTTTGTTAATTAACACTGCCATCTATTGTGTAAAGACACGTTCTATGAAAAAATCGTAAACAATCACAGGAGGGCTTCATGCTGAAGATAGAACACCTCGTAAAGAGCTACGGCGAAAAGAAGGCCGTGGATGACCTCACACTCCATATTCTCCCCGGGGAGATTTACGGCTTCATCGGCCACAACGGCGCCGGAAAGACAACGACAATCAAGAGCGTCGTCGGCATTCAGAACTACGACAGCGGCGAGATATTCATCAACGGCGTCAATATAAAGGACGACCCCATCGGATGCAAGAAGATAACGGCCTACATCCCGGACAACCCGGATCTCTATGAATTCATGAGCGGCGTTCAATATCTCTCGTTCATCGGCTCGGTCTTCGGAATAACGCAGGAAGCAATGAAGGAGAGAATCGAGAAGTACGCCGACCTCTTCGAGATAAAGGCCGACCTCGGAGCTGCCATCGGACAGTACTCCCACGGCATGAAGCAGAAGCTTGCCCTCATATCGGCTCTGATACACGAGCCGAAGCTCGTTGTGCTTGACGAGCCCTTCGTCGGACTCGACCCGAAGGCCTCACATATTCTGAAGGGAATAATGAGAGAGATCTGTGACAGGGGCGGGAGCATCTTCTTCTCGACTCATGTTCTCGAGGTTGCAGAGAAGCTCTGTGACAAGGTTGCCATCATAAAGGGTGGAAAGCTCGTCAGAAGCGGAACAATGGAAGAGGTGAAGGGCGACGAAAGCCTCGAGGAGGTCTTCCTGGACCTCGTGGAGGAGTGATGATCAGAACACTCATAAAAAAGGAATTCCGCTCCATGTGGCGTTCTCTCTTCGTCAATACGAAGACGGGAAAAAAGGAGAAGAAGGCAAAGACTGTATTCCTTCTTTCTCTCTATGTGGCACTCGCCCTGCTGCTCTTTGCTGTTTTCTTCGTCATGGCCTTCGGCCTCAGCGAGGCTCTTGTTGCGCTGGGACTCGGATGGTTCTATTTTGCATTCATCGGAATTCTTGCGACTGCTTTAGGCATATTCGGCGATGTCTTCAATACACATTCGATGATGTACGGAGCAAAGGATAATGACCTTCTTTTCAGCCTTCCTATCAGGAGCGGAGACATTCTTTTCTCGAGAATTCTCGTTGTCTTCATCACGGGCGGGTGCTATATGGGACTCGTTTTCATCCCCGGAATCGTTGCATACTGGGTCGCTTCTCCTTCCTTCTCTTTTCCCGTCCTTCTGATGCAGATAGTAGTGATGGCGGCACTTGCACTTATCGTGACGACTTTGACATGTGCCCTCGGATGGATCATCCAGAAGGTGAGCGTCAGGATGAAGAACAGGAACGCCGCAAAGCTTATCCTGACCATCATCTTCCTCGGTCTCTATTACTTTGTAAGCACCCAGGCGACGGAGTATATAGAGACACTTATTCTCAATGCAGACAAGGTCAGCTCCTCATTCAGGAGTGTCCATCTTCTCTACGCGCTAGGAACGGGATGTACAGGATCTCTTCTCGACTGCTTCATATTCACCCTCTTTTCGGCTCTTCTCTTCTTTATCTGCTTCCGGGTGATATCACGCTCGTATCTCTCACTCAGCACAGAGACCGGAAAGAGCGTGAAGAAGGCTTATTCCTCATCCGGGATCAGGGCTTTGTCATCAGGGGGAGCACTCCTCAAGAGGGAGGGGATGAGATTTCTGAGCTCTACCGTCTATGCCCTCAACACAGGAATGGGGATTATATTCATGCTCATCGGAGCGGTGGCACTTCTCATCTGGCGATCCACGATTCTTTCCTTAACCTCACAGCTTGAGGAGATGGGGATGGGCTATCTTGTGCCGCTGGGAGTGAGTGTTGTAATATCGCTTCTCGTTTCGATGAACGGAATCAGCGCACCATCCGTCTCCCTCGAGGGTAAGAGCATCTGGATAGTGCAGTCACTGCCTGTGAGTGCGTGGGATGTTCTCAAAAGCAAGCTTCTCTTCTGCTTCATCCTCAGCGCGGTGCCGGCACTCATCCTTGTCCTCGTCGCTTACGGGGTATCTCTTGTCACTCTTCCTCTTCTTCCGCTTTTCGTAGTCTATACGTTACTCTGCTGCATTCTCCAGGCGGAGACGGGACTGGTTTTCAACCTCCTTCATCCGTCTCTCAAGTGGACGAACGAGGCGTCATGCGTCAAGAACGGACTTTCGACATTTCTTGCTCTTTTTGTAGGATGGGGCGTGACGGCTCTCTTCGGCTTTGTATATTTCAAGTTCCTCTCCTCTGTGATGAGCTTTACTCTTTATCTTTGTGCATTTACCGTTTTCTTACTTTTTGCCGCCGTTCCCGGGACGCTGTGGCTGAAGAAAAAGGGCGCTGCCATATTCCAATATCTCTCCTGATGGGGTAACCTCTTTCTTCATAGTGGAGTGGAAGTAAACAATGAAGAAAGAGAAAAAAGATAATGCGGTAAGACCGCTTGAAATAAAGAGCAACGCCGAGATAAAGAGCGAGGAGCTTCTTAAGGTTGTTTCAGATACGGCAGAGGAGATGAGAAGCGACTTCTTCCCATCTCTCCTCCACGACAAGGACCATGAGGAGATAAAGGAGACTGTGAAGGCGACGGGCGAGAGCTTCCGGCGCACGAGAAGAAATATCATCAAATCATACGAGACCCTCTTCGAGGTGTCTGACGAGCTCAGCGGGCGCTGGCACGACGTCAGGGGACGCATGCTCTCGGGTCTTGCCAACGCGAGAGTCGACGAGGAAGAGAAGAGGAAGAACCACTTTACACGGGGAATCAACATATACAAGATTCTCTGGATTCTCTACATAGGTTCGTTTGCAGGCGTCATCCTCGAGATGTTCTGGTGCTGGCTTACTCACGGCTACATAGAGAGCAGGCAGGGCATGGTCTACGGCCCCTTCAACATACTCTACGGCATGGGAGCCGTTGCTCTTTCATACTTCTTGTACAGATTCCGTAACCATACCGAACGCATATCGTTTTTAGGCGGCTTTGTCGTCGGGTCGGCACTCGAATACTTCTGCTCCTGGGGGCAGGAGTTCACACTCGGCGTCAGGGCATGGGACTACAGCCATCTCCCTCTCAATATCAACGGAAGGATATGTCTCTTCTATTCTCTCATATGGGGAGTACTCGGCGTACTGTGGATAAAGAGGATCTATCCCCTTCTTTCCAAGCTCATCCTCGCCATCCCCGACAAAATCGGAAAGATACTGACATGGCTTATCCTTGTCTTCTTCATCTTCGATATGACGGCCTCGGGCTTCATCATGGCCAGATGGACGGCAAGGACGGAGGGGAAGGCACCCTCCAATGTAATAGAGAGCTACATCGACGAACACTACGGCGATGAGAAGATGCAGAAGATATTCCCCAACTGGGTATTTCAATGATCCGGCATAAAAACAGAAGCACTCATAAAAGAGCATAATGAGAAAAGCAGTGCAAGCGGAGACTAGCGGATCTGAAGATGATCTCGCGGCTTTCTGAGACCCGGCGGCGTATATGTCATTCCTGCCGGACGGCTCAGGGGTGTGAGCATTATTGCAACAAAACGCAACAATTTTTGTTTACAAACCCTGTTTTCCCTATTAAGATTACTTTACGCGGGCGGAAGGCCCGGATAAATGGAAAAATAACGGAGGTTCCTTTATGGATTACGCTGCAATCAAAAAGGCTGCTGAAAACTACGGCCCGGCAATGACAAAGTTCCTCAGAGATATGATCGCTATCCCGTCTGAGAGCTCGGAAGAAAAAGGTGTTGTATACCGCATCAAGGAAGAGATGGAGAAGCTCGGCTACGACAAGGTCGAAATCGACAAGCTTGGAAACGTCATCGGCTGGATGGGTGAGGGCGACAAGATCATCGCTATCGACAGCCACATCGACACCGTCGGTATCGGAAACATCAAGAACTGGACAGACGACCCGTATAAGGGCTGGGAGAACGAGACTCAGATCTACGGACGCGGCGGCTCGGACCAGGAAGGCGGCATGGCATCTGCGACATACGGCACGAAGATCATGAAGGAACTGGGACTTATTCCCGAGGGATATAAGATCATGGTTGTGGGATCGGTACAGGAAGAAGACTGTGACGGTATGTGCTGGCAGAGTATCGTGAACGAATACTTCAACGGCCCCGAGGATGCAAGAGAGAAGATCGCATTCGTCATCTCCACAGAGCCCACAGACGGCGGTATATACCGCGGACACCGCGGCAGAATGGAGATCAGAGTCGACATGAGAGGTATCTCATGCCACGGTTCGGCTCCCGAAAGAGGCGACAACGCTATCCACAAGATGGCTGAAGTCATCCTCAACGTCAGAGATCTCAACGAAAACAAGAAGGACGACCCGAACATCGCAGGTCTCGAGAAGATGCTCGACCCCAAGTGGAACCCCGAGCACTATGAAGATGCACGCTTCCTCGGCAGAGGTACATGTACGACAAGCCAGATCTTCTATACATCCCCATCACGCTGTGCTGTAGCAGACAGCTGCTCGATATCGATCGACAGAAGAATGACTGCGGGCGAGACATACAAGTCATGCCTCAAGGAAATCGAGGATCTTCCTGCATGCAGGAAGTATGCAAAGGACGTCAAGGTCAGCATGTATATGTACGACCGGCCGGCATGGACAGGACACGTCTATGAGACTGAGTGCTTCTTCCCGACATGGATCAACAAGGAGAGTGCTCCCCACGTCAAGGCTCTCGTAGAGGCTCACAAGGCACTCTGGGGTGATGAGAGAATCTGGGCTGACGACAAGGCTAAGTCGACACGTGTCGGCAGACCTCTCTGCGACAAGTGGACATTCTCCACAAACGGTGTCTCCATCCAGGGCAGATACGGAATCCCGTGCGTAGGTTTCGGCCCCGGCGCAGAGAGCCAGGCTCATGCCCCCAACGAGATCACATGGAAGCACGACCTCGTCGTATGTGCTGCTCTCTATGCGGCAGTCCCGTCACTCTACAGACCGTCCGAAAGCGGAGAGAGTGCAACTTCCTTCAGACAGGAACTTACAGGAAACGATATCAAATAAGATGCGTTTGTGCTAAAATCGAAGGGAAGGCTCCGGCTTTCCCTTCATTCATTTATAAGGCGGCTCGATAATGAATCCTTTCGATTTACTCAAAATGCAGAAGGCTTACTCGGAATTTGCATCCGAGCATCCCCAGTTCACACAGTTCCTCTCATATGTCTGCTCACATCCCATAGAGGTCGGCGATGTCATTGCCGTATCCATAGACAAGGGCGAGGGAAGGGGCAAGGTATCGTCAAACCTCAGAGTCAGTGAGAAGGATATGGAGCTCATAAAGCTCCTGCAGAGCATGGGCAAAAAACAATAAACGCTTTCTTAATAAAGAAATAGCTTATTTCTATTTCGCATCGTTTCATCTTTTTAAAAAAACTGCATTATTTTCTTGACGCTCCATCCTCTTCTTATTATCTATTGTCCTACGGGGGAAAATCGGACTATGGCCGAAAACGGAAAGAGAAAGGAGCTTATAGGAATATTTCCGTTCGTGCCTGCACTCCGATGTCGTACGTGATACAAAATCACGGAAACTGAAGAAGGACAGGAATAAAAAGAGACTGCACTCTGCTCTGGAATCAGACTGAATCGGAAAAGACCGCTTCTTCAGCTTATCTCATCATTTTTCATTGTCATGGAGGATCCTCCTCCCTGTCGCGTCGTCGTCCTTAAGGACATCAGTGAGGTTTCTATGAAGATGAACCGGGCCGTCGCTTTTGTCACTCTCTCCTCATCTGAGAGAGATGTCTTCATTTCGTATCTGAGAAAAGAATCCGGAAACGGGAAGGGACTCATAATCAGGAGTTATCCTTCGGAGAATGAAGCAGCATTCGACTTTGCCGAATTCTTCGAAACGCCGTACCGCTACAACAGGTTCAGCCACGACTATGAGGGAACCTATGCTGTCGACCTTTCAGACTACATAAAGGAGAGTTCGTCTCCGGAGCTCGGAAAGCTTAGAAAGTACACAGACGAGAACGAGAAAATCTCCTTCGTCCTCTTCGTCCTCGAGGACTCTCCATCATCAGTCACAGTCCTGAGACGGGAGATCGTGAGATTTTACGAGCACTCCCCGAGGGGGGTCGAGTTCTATTCGTTCAGAAACGGAAAGATGTCCGCTATGAAGAAGAAGAGTGAGAAGAACGGGGCACGTTTCGGCTACTAAGGAGGTCTTTATGGCAGAAAACTACAGAAGAAGAGGCGCAGATTTCGAGAGCAGAGAGAGATTTCTACGCCACTGCGACATCGTCTCAGCTTCTGACGATTCTCTCGAGTCCTCAGGTATTCCTCTCGACTATCTCGGAGACGGCAGGTATGCAGTGACAAAGGATGAGGAGCACACTCTCATCATCGGAGATACCGGAAGCGGAAAGACGAGGAGGATAATAGTGCCCTCCGTCTATCTGATGGCGGCGACGGGTCAGTCGATGGTCCTCTCGGATCCCAAGGGAGAGATCTATCAGAAGACAGCGCCCTACCTCGAGAAGATGGGCTACGATATTGTTGTCATCAACATGCGCGAGCCGAGAAACGGCTCAAGATGGAATCCCCTCGACAGGGTATGGTCACTCTGCCGCTCGAATGACGAGGATGAAAGGGACAAGGGATACATCCAGCTTGACGGGATAATCGACATGATGGCTTCTACGGTACACTCGGATAAGGATGTCTTCTGGGAGAACATTGCAAAGCAGTACATAAGGGCAATTGCGATGACGATCATCGAATACGGGAACGAGGGCGACCTTACATTCAACAGCATCGCCGTAGCGGAGGCTGAGATATCCTCTCTTCTCCAGCAGAGGATAGAGAGACGGGAGAACGAGAATAATGACGATGAGGAAGCAGAGGATCCGTTTCTCTCCTTCTTCTCTTCTCTTCCTCCCGGGAGCGACATCAGACAGAACTTCCAGGGTACGGCGTGCATCACAGGCTCTGCAACCATCTCCAGCGTGACGAGCGTGGCACACACGATGACGATGCCCTACACGAGGCATAGCGGCGTGAGATACCTCCTCTCCGGAACGGATTTCAGCATAGAGGATATAGGAAGGAAGAAAACGGCTCTCTATTTCATCCTTCCCGATGAGACGGCGACGCTCTATCCCCTCGCGACAATGCTCGTCGCAGAGATCTATTCGGTTCTTGTCGATAGTGCATACAAACGCGGCGGGAAGCTGGACGTGAAGGTGAACTTCATCCTCGACGAGTTTGCGAACTTTCCCCGCCTGGAGAACATCTCGGGGATGCTGACAGCTGCCAGGAGCCGCGGGATCAGGTTCTTCCTCGTCTGCCAGGATGTCGATCAGCTCGAGTACACCTACGGCACATACGGTGCGTCAATCATACGCTCCAACTGCCTGGACTGGGTATATATGGGGACAAGGAACGCAGGCTTTCTGGAGATGCTCGAATCCCTCGGCGGAACATACTACGAGCGCTACACTCATGAGAGCTATCCCCTTATAAGCGTGAGCGATCTCGAGAGGCTTGAAAAGGGGGAGGTGATGGTATTCTGCCACCGCTGCTCTCCACGCCTATGCCGTCTTCCCGACTACAGCGAGGTTGAGTGGAAGGACGCGGATGAGGGGGAGAAGCTTCATCCAGCGAAGAACAGAGCCGTCCTTCCGCCTCCCGTCGACATTTTCAGGATAATGAGGGAAAGGAAGAAAAGAGAGGAGAGCGGGAGTGCAAGAGAGCGCATATTCGACTACTATAAGAGAGTCTTCGAGGCGGGAGCTCCCTTTGAGAAGGATCTCGAGAGGGTGTGGATGGAGCTTGAGTGGAGCAAGTGGAAGATGCTTGAAATATTGAATCAAAGCATCGAAGAGAGAAAAGGAGACCAGGATGGGAAGATGTGAAAACAAAAGAGAAGAGGACAGCGCTCTCAGTCTCTATCAGGATGCGGGACTCATCGTACTCTCCGGAAGGCGGACGATTTACATAAATGATGCGATAACGGCAGCGATGAGCGCGCTTTTCAACCTTGCCCTCCTCGATATGGAGGCCCGGGATGGTAAGAGCGAGATCACTGTATATATAAACTCACCGGGAGGGGAGGTGACGGCGGGAATGTCGATGATCGATACGATGATGACAATAGAGAGCGATGTGAGGACCGTATGTGTCGGCCAGGCGTCAAGCATGGGGGCTCTCATCCTCATGGCGGGAACGAAGGGAAAGAGGGAGATTCTTCCTCATTCCCATGTTCTCATCCATCAGATTCTCGGCGGTACGGGCTCGATGATGCAGGCTGCAGATATCGAGATATATGCAGACAACATCTCGAAGAGAAAGAGGGAGCTTTTCTCCTTCATGGCAGATATGACAGGGCAGAGCGTCGAGAAGATTGCCTTCGACTGCGACCGCAATTACACCCTGTCGGCGGCAGAAGCCGTCGAGTACGGCATTGTCGACTCTGTAATCCGGAGGCATGGAGGCGGGAGATGATCTATCTTACAGGTGACACACACGGCGACATAAAACTTTTCAGAGAACGTATGAAGAAGGCCTCTCTTACAGAAGAAGATATTCTCATAGTACTTGGCGACTTCGGCTTTTCGTGGGACGAAGAGACAAGATCCTTGTGGCTTGGAGAGAATCGGCCGTACAGGGTTCTCTTCGTCGACGGCAACCACGAAAACTACACCTGGATGAATAAGATGAAGAGGGAGGAAATGTACGGAGACAGCTGCGGCGTCTTCGGAGGCAATACCTACCGTCTACTAACAGGACACATGTACACTATCGAGGGAAAGCGTTTCTTCGTCTTCGGCGGTGCAAGCAGTATCGACAAGGACTATCGAACCGATCCCGCTGTCACGGCACTCTGGGGAAAGAGCTGGTGGGAGGAGGAGGTTCCATCCTACGAAACACTCGACGAGGCGTTCGGAGTGCTCGAGGAGTACGGGTGGAGATTCGACTACTTTCTTTCACACACGACGACTCCCGGCGTGAAGAGGAGGATGCTGAATAGTCTCAAGCTTTCATTCTTCGACCCCGTCGAGAGCATGATCCGTGCCCTCGAGGAGGAGATAGAAAACAACAGGGGAGGATGGAAGGAAAGCTATTTCGGCCACTTTCATGAGGATGCGGACGACGGCAGATACCACGCGCTCATGAACCGTGTCCTTCCTCTTGAGAAAACCGGAGGTGAAAGATGAAAACCCCCGAGAGCGTTGAGGCGATGGATGACAGCGCCCGCCGTGAGCTTGCAGCCGAGGGCTTCTTTATAAAGAGCAGCGACGGTCTGTCCGTCTTCTGCCCCTCCGGCGCTGTACTCACTCCAAAGAGCACAAAGAAGAACGGAAGGGTGAGGTATATGAAGAAGAGCGCATGCTACGCCTGCTCCTCTCCATGCTTTGAAAGAACGGAGAAGAAGAGATGGAAGGAGATCGACTTCTCCTCATCTGTCGTCATCAAGGGGGACGGCGCACTTCTTGAAAGAATCCTCTCCGGGAAGTGAACAGCTCTTTCATCTCTGTCGTTTTAAGAGAAAAGACCGTTGACGCAGAAGGCGCTTCTCACTACCTTCCTCTCTGGAGAAGAATGATGAATGAGAACGAGCTCGGTACGGCACCGGTAGGAAGAACACTCTTCCGTCTTGCACTGCCCACAGTGGCGGCGCAGGTCATAAACATGCTCTACAACGTGGTCGACAGGGTCTACATCGGCCACATGAAGGAGACAGGGAGCCTCGCACTCACTGGAGTCGGGGTCTGCCTTCCCCTGATAATGATAGTATCTGCATTCGCATGCTTCGTCTCTGCAGGCTCTGCCTCCCGTTCTTCGATGTTCATGGGAAAGGGCGAGAAGGAGAAGAGTGAGAAGATACTCGGAGGAAGCTTTTCCCTCCAGGTCATCATATCTTTCGTTCTGACCATTCTCCTTCTCATTTTCGGCCGCGATCTTCTTCTTGCATTCGGAGCAAGCTCCAATACGATAGAGTACGCTTCCTCCTACATGAGAATATATGCACTCGGGACAGTCTTTGTCGAACTGACTCTCGGCCTCAACGCTTTCATAACGGCAGAGGGAAAGACGGTAGTGAGCATGCTCGTCGTCCTCTCCGGGGCCGTGCTCAACATCGCCCTCGATCCACTTTTCATATATGCCTTCGATCTCGGCGTCGAGGGTGCGGCATGGGCGACCGTCATAAGCCAGGCTGTATCGTCACTCTTCTGCATCCTCTATCTTGCAGGAAAGAGGAGCGCCGTAAGACTGAAGGCGTCTTGTCTCTTCGTCCCGTTCTCTCTCATAGCGCCGTCATTTGCACTGGGGCTGGCTTCTTTTGTCATGCAGAGCACCGAGAGCCTTATCTCGATATGCTTCAATTCCTCGCTCCTCCGGTACGGTGGTGATACGGCCGTGGGCGCCATGACAATATGTACATCGGTCATGCAGATGGCGCTTCTTCCTCTACAGGGTATTGCGCAGGGAAGTCAGCCCCTTGTCTCCTACAACTACGGAAAGGGTGACAGGGAGAGGGTCATGAGGTGCTTCAGGACACTTCTCATATCGTGTACAGTCTATTCCTTCACGGTGTGGGCTCTCGTCGAGCTCTTTCCCTCTCTCTTCGCCTCCCTCTTTACATCTGACAGGGCCCTGATAAGCTATGTCATTCCCTTATTGCGGACCTATGCACTCATGCTCTGTCTCATGGGAGTTCTCATATCGTGTCAGATGACATTCGTCTCGACAGGAGTCGCATCCGCTTCGATAAGCATAGCCGTGATCAGAAAGCTTGTACTCCTGATCCCCCTTATATACATAATGCCTCACATCTTCACATCGAATCAGACATTCGCAGTCTTTGCTTCCGAGCCCGTCGCCGACCTTATTGCGATAATCTACACGGCAGTCATCTTCGCCCTGAGGTTCCCGAAGGCCCTGAAGGAGATGAAGGTCGTCTGACGGGGGATATCTCAAAGATGTAACGGGCTGAAATTCATGCTTTTCTCCCGTCGATCTGTGTTATAATGAGAGAGGAGGTGGACATGCTTTACAAGCTCCGTGTTGCCAACTACAAGAGCATCCAGGATACGACACTCTCTCTTGAGTGGGACGGAAAGAGGAAACCGAAGAATTACAGCGCCTATGACTTGCTCCTCTTCATCGAGGAAGGAAAGAGAAGGGCAGTCCCGCTTGTCGTCATCTACGGCGCCAACAGCAGCGGTAAGAGCACGCTGCTCTCGGCTCTGGCAACTCTCGTCTCCCTTATAAGAAACGGAGTCGGGAGCGTGAAGTACACACCCGACAGGCTCATATCTGTCGACGGCACATCCTTCACGACAGAGATCGTATCCGGTGACAGGCTCTACAGTCATTCAATCACATACAACGAGAGTGAAATCCTCTCCGAGAGCCTTTTAGAGGACGGAAGGGTTCTATTCTCCATCGAGAAGGGAATTCTTAGGGAGGGGAAGGCAGATGAAAGTGCTTTCACTTCCGACGGAAGGCAGGTTTATTCCTCCCTCTCATCCTCATCCTCTCCCTTCAGAGATGCCATCGCCGGCCGTGTAGGCTTCTTCAATCCCTTCGCCTATTCGGTCTCTGATGCATTCGAGCGCTATGTGACGCTCTCGGGAAAATGCCGGAAGGAATGCCTCGAGGATGTGAGAAGCCTCTCTCACAAGCTCGATCTCTCCGTTGATGACATAAAGGACGGGGACGTATGGCAGACCGAGCATACAGGATGCGACAGCCGCGGAGTATGGCTTTCCCTCGATGAGGAGAGTGAGGGGACGAAGAGGCTCTTCGCCCTCACATCCGTAATCCTTGCCGCCCTCTCCTCGGGGAGCATACTCGTCATCGACGAAATCGACGTATCACTGCATTCGATAGTTCTGAGACAGATGGTCTCGCTCTTTTTAGACAAGCGCTACAACACCACAGGCGCACAGCTCATATGCTCGTCGCACAACACCGATCTTCTCGATGCCCCATTCATCCAGAAAAGCGAGATAGCATTCTTCGAGAAGACGAAGAAAAGAGGAAGCTGTGTTACACGCCTCTCTGAAATCGAGGGCGTGAAGAGCCTCTCTGCCTTCCGCTCCGATTACCTCGAGGGACGCTTCAGCGGTATTCCCTTTTCATATATCTGAACATGGCCAGAGAAAAGAGGATCATCATCGTAGTTGCAGAAGGTCAGAGCGAGGTGGCATACCTCAATGAGCTCAACCGGTATTTCAGAGAAGAGGAGATCGACACGGTCTTCTATCCCGTGAAGTCGGTAAACGGACAGTACAGGGAGATCAGGAAGGCCTACAATGCAGTTGTGAGGAAAAACCGGAAGAACCGGATAGAGATACTCGTCGACCGCGACATCTACATACGTGACGAAAGCGAGAGACGTGACTACGAGAGGAGGGAGGAGGACGGACTTCCGCGCTTCAGATTCTCGTATATGAACTTCGAGGACTATCTCATCCTCCACTCTTCGTCTCACACGGCAGAAAGATGGGCCAGGATATCGAAGGAGTACGGCCACGACATACTTCCCATGACGGCGAAGGAATACCTTCCTCTTATGAGACGTACCGGAATATTCGGAAAGACCAATTACCGGAAGGGGGAAGTGCCCTTCAAGATCACATCCGAGAGGCTTTATAACCTCATCCGTAACGACCGCAGCCGCAATATCTACCTGCACTCCGACTTCACAGATGTCCTTATCGAGATACTCCCGGAGAAATAGGGGAACAATATTCATAAGAATCAGATACGGATTATGGGGGAAAGATAAAAAAGCTGTCAGTCCTTATTTCTGTGTTATACTCGGGAAAAAGGTTGGTTTATGAGCTGTGTTATCGTAT
>CAVACS010000051.1:15647-16283 GCA_963587105.1 Anaerovoracaceae bacterium
ATTAATCGTTTTCTTCATTTATTCAGTCGGATACAACATATTCGGTGTTCTTGCGTCCGATATCATCAAAGGATGTGAAATATCACTGTCATCCGCGGGGCTGATGCAGAGCATGTTCCAGATCGGAGCTTTAATCGGTATTGCTTCGGCTCCTTTGGCTCTGAAGAAACTGTCCAGTCAGGGAAGGCTTAGAATGGGGATGGTTTTTGATATCATCGGAATGATAATGATAGGCTTCTTTCCTTCCCGTACGGCTATCATGGTGTTTTTCGTTTTCATGGGAATGGGAGGTTTCTTCATTGATTCCGGTGCAAACGCCTATCTTGCAGGAAGCTTTCCGGAAAAGAGATCAAGTCTGATTCCTCTTCTTCATTTTTCATATAGTTTAGGAGCACTTTTGTGCGGGTATCTGATTCTGCCTTTTAAGAGTCCCTCTACATGGAATATAGGTTACGGCGTAGTTGGCCTCTCGCTTCTGTTTCTTTTTGTTATTGGATTACTGATTAAAACTAAACATAGAAGAGATATCGGAAATGATAGTGAAGAAATAAAGAAGGCAGTGCCTGTTTCTGTCCGTACGATCCTTTGTGACGGAAATTTCATCATGTACTGCCTGGTAATTATGCTCTATATGGC
>CAVACS010000052.1:0-16136 GCA_963587105.1 Anaerovoracaceae bacterium
ACAGCATTCGAGGAATATAGATATAAGGTGATGCACCTTTCACTGCATCAGTAATTATCCGGCTCCTCCCACGGGGCAAGCCCCGGAGTTTCCGCCGGTAGAACATTTAACAATGAATACAGCAGCGCATTCGTCAACACTATAACTATGGATGACCTTTTCGAGTAATATACGAAAAACGGACTGCAGTGAAGTCAGACTTCAGATCTTTCGCGGCTACTTGTATTGATTACAAAGAGGGCATGACCTCTGCCACGCCCTCTATTATCTCATGAGTTCTCTCAGTTCTTTCCGCTGAGTGCTTCGTCGATAGCCTTCGCAGCTGTCTTACCTGCTCCCATTGCAGAGATGACGGTAGCAGCTCCGGTGACAGCGTCTCCGCCTGCGTAGACGCCATCTCTTGATGTCAGACCATCCTCATTCACGATGATACCGCCGTGAGCATTGACCTCAAGACCCTTTGTCGTATTCTTGATCAGCGGGTTCGGGCTTGTTCCGATGGCGATGATGACTGTGTCGACATCGAGATCGAATTCGCTTCCCGGAATCGGGATGGGTCTTCTTCTTCCCTTCTGGTCAGGCTCGCCGAGTTCCATCTTTATGCACCTTATACCGGTTACGAAGCCGTTCTTCGGGTCACGCGGATTGTCGAGGTTGTTGTAGCCGAGAACCTCGACGGGGTTATTCAGAAGCCTGAAGTCGATTCCCTCCTCCATTGCATGCTCGACCTCCTCCTTTCTTGCAGGAAGCTCTTCGAGTGAACGGCGGTAGACGATGTATACATGCTCGGCTCCGAGACGCAGTGCCGTACGTGCAGCATCCATTGCGACGTTGCCGCCGCCGACGACTGCGACCCTGCCGCCCTTCATGATAGGTGTGACGGGATCGTCCTCGTAAGCCTTCATGAGGTTGGAACGGGTAAGGAACTCGTTAGCGGAATATACGCCCTTGAGCGCCTCTCCGGGGATATTCATGAAGTTCGGAAGACCTGCGCCGGATCCTACGAATACGGCTTCATAGCCCATGTCGAAGAGTTCATCGATTGTGAGGGTCTTGCCGATGACGACGTTCGTGTCGATATCGACACCGAGAGCCTTGAGGCCTTCAACCTCCTTGGCGACGATGGACTTGGGAAGTCTGAACTCCGGAATACCGTATACAAGAACACCGCCGGCTGTGTGGAGTGCTTCGAATACAGCAACCTTGTAGCCCTTCTTTGCAAGATCGCCTGCACATGTGAGACCCGAAGGACCGGAACCGACGACTGCGACCTTGTGGCCGTTCGCCTCGGGTGCCTTCGGTGCAGCCTTCACGTTCTCGTTATGATAGTCGGCGACGAATCTCTCGAGCCTCCCGATTCCGACAGGTTCGAACTTGACGCCGAGAGTACATCTCTTCTCACACTGGCTCTCCTGGGGACATACACGTCCGCAGACTGCGGGGAGCGACGAAGAAAGGGAGATGACCTGATATGCCTCCTCGAACTCCTCCTTCTTTATATGGGAGATGAACTCGGGGATGCTGATGTTGACAGGACATCCCTCCACGCAGGGTCTGGTCTTGCAGTTGAGGCATCTCTTTGCCTCGTCGACAGCCGTCTCGAGAGTATAGCCGAGAGCGACCTCGTTGAAATTATGGGCTCTTACTTCCGGTGCCTGTGTCGGCATCTCATGTTTTTTAGGATTAATAGGCATTACTCACTCTCCTCACACTTTCTTGAAAAGATTACATGTTTCTTCGTATGCATGACGCTCGAAGTCCGAGTACATTCTGCCTCTGCTCATGGCCTCGTCGAAATCTACTTCATAGCCGTTGAAATCGGGTCCGTCGACACATGCGAACTTCGTGACCTTCTTTCCGTCCTGAGTAAGGGTGAGTCTGCAGCCGCCGCACATGCCTGTTCCGTCGATCATGATCGGATTCATGGAAACCGTGACAGGAACGCCGTAAGGCTTACATGTCAGGACGACGAACTTCATCATGATCACAGGTCCGATGGCGATCACCATATCGAACTTCTCGCCCTTGTCAAGCATCTCCTTGAGAGGAACTGTGACATTGCCGTGTCTGCCGTATGAGCCGTCATCGCTCATGACGACAAGGGTATCGGAAGCAGCCTTGAATTCATCCTCGCAGATCAGGAGATCCTTGTTTCTGAAGCCGATGATCGATGTAACTTCGGCACCGAGCTTATGAAATTCCTCAGCTATCGGCATTGCGATGGCACATCCGACACCGCCGCCTATGATACATACCTTCCTGATTCCTTCCGTATGTGTTGCGACACCGAGAGGCCCGACGAAGTCCTGGAGGTATTCTCCCTCCTCCTTGTGGTTAAGCTTCTCCGTTGTAGCACCTACAATCTGGAAGATGATCTTGACCGTCCCCTCTTCCGGATCACTGCCGGCAATAGTCAAAGGAATTCTTTCACCAT
This sequence comes from Anaerovoracaceae bacterium, assembly GCA_963587105.1. Lineage (GTDB taxonomy): Bacteria > Spirochaetota > Spirochaetia > Sphaerochaetales > Sphaerochaetaceae > Ornithospirochaeta. The sequence continues at coordinate 2,435 of CAVACS010000052.1, forward strand.
CTGCGTCTACGCGGAGAATGATGAACTGACCAGGCTTAGCCTTCCTGGCTACGAGAGGTGCTTCGATTTCCATCTGTGTAACAGTTGGATTGAGATTCTTCTTTCTTACAATTTTGTACATCACTAACTCTCAACTTTCAATTAAGTAATCCATTGCGAAAAAGCACAGATACGACACTATCATGCCCTTCGGTAGTTAATATATCGATAAAAAGATAACAAGTCAAACTCACAGGATGATTTTGCAAAGTATTTTTGTATTATTAAATCTTTTAGTTGAAAAAAATAGCGCCGTCTTTCAACAGCGCCGTGTGTCATTTCATGAATCAGAAGTCCACTTCCGTGTCGTAGTAGCAGCACTTGAGGAGTCTGACCATTTCCTCCTGGCTCGGCTGACGCGGGTTGGAACCCGTGCATGCATCGAGGATCGCGTTCTTTGCTATGTCCTCCACTTTCTCGAGGAAGACAGACTCGGGAACGAAGCCATTCTCTGTCGGATAGCTGTCCGCACCGTAGTTTTTGATGCAGTGCGGTATATTGAGTTCGTCATTCATCTTCCTGAGATAAGCAATGAGAGCTCTGACCTTCTCGTCGTCGTTCTTTCCCTCGAGGTGCATGTAGTCAGCGATGACTCCGTATCTCTTCTTTGCTGCGGGATCCTTTGCATTGAATGCGATGACCTTCGGCAGGTACATGGCGTTTGCCGCACCGTGGATGATGTGAGAGCCGTAATCGGCAAATACAGCACCTGTCTTGTGTGCCATCGAGTGAACGATCCCCAGGAGGGCATTCGAGAACGCCATACCTGCCAGACACTGTGCATTGTGCATTCTGTCACGTGCCTCCATATCTCCATTGTATGAGGGTACGAGATCCTTCATGATCATTTCGATTGCGTGGATTGCAAGAGGGTCGGTGTAGTCACAGTTAGCTGTCGAAACATAAGCTTCGATTGCATGTGTCATTGCGTCCATACCTGTGTGAGCAACGAGCTTCTTTGGCATCGTCTCTGCAAGATCGGGGTCGACAATAGCGACATCGGGGGTAATCTCGAAGTCGGCGATAGGATACTTGATTCCCCTGCTGTAGTCTGTGATGATCGAGAATGCGGTAACCTCGGTTGCAGTTCCGCTGGTCGAGGAGATGGCACAGAAGTGAGCCTTCTTTCTCAGTTCGGGAAGTCCGAATACCTTGCACATGTCTTCGAATGTGACCTCGGGGTATTCATACTTGATCCACATGGCCTTAGCTGCGTCGATAGGTGAGCCGCCGCCGAGTGCGATGATCCAGTCCGGTCCGAAATCGAGCATCTTCTCAGCTCCGTTCATGACTGTCTCAACTGACGGATCGGGTTCGATGCCTTCGATGAGGGCAACTTCCATTCCGGCTTCCTTGAGGTTATTGACGACTCTGTCTAAAAAGCCGAATTTCTTCATCGAGCCTCCGCCTACACAGACGACCGCCTTCTTTCCCTTGAAAGTCTTGAGTGCGTCGATAGCGCCCTTTCCATGATACAAATCTCTTGGTAATGTAAAACGTGCCATTTCGTCCTCCTATAAATATTTTTTTATCGTTATCAGAAAGATAATACATTTATGAAAGAAAAGATAGCTTTTTATCGATAAAAAATAATTTTTTTAATCGGAACAGTTCAAACTTTTCCCGTCAAAGACAATAATCGATCCGCGAGTGGAAACTGTTGCCGGCTCCATGACAACAAAAACCAGGAACTGACATGATTGAACTCATAGTCTCCCGCTTGCCGGCAGCATATAGAAAGAAATAAGCCGTTTCTGCTTTTCGGTCATAAAACGGCTTTCTTTGTGTTTTATATACGAGGTTACTATCGACAGTGCCCTTATATAGATAATGTATCACGGTGCTTCTTCTCAAGACTGCAAGAGAAAAGCAGAGGGCTCTCCATACAGGGGGCCCTCTTCTCTTTGTTATTCTCAGCCGAGAAGAACATCCATGTCGATTTCAGCCATGACTGAGGGAAGCGCACAGTTCCAGGATTCAAGCACCTGTGGATGTGTCTCGCCGTAGACTCCGGCCTTCTTTCCGTTATACATGATGTACGCAGCACGACCGGGGATGAATCTCGGATCATTCTCGACAGGAAGGAGTGTGTACTCCTTTCTGAGGAAATACATCAGCGTCTGCACATAGGACGACGCCTCGTTGTAGCCGATCTGGACATCGGATGCAAAGAATGCCATGTTGTTCGCCGTGTGTGTTCCGCTGTTGTCCGCATCGTCCTTCACCGTAACCTTGCCGCACTCGAATATGAGGTGAGGATATACCGCATGTCCCGATACGCTCTCGCTCTCAAGAAGGCATGGAAGAATACTCGGCCTGATGACCTCATAGTTCTCGCTCATCGGGTTGGCGATGAAGACAGCTTCATCTCCCGATGTGTGCATGTTGTCGATGTACTCCTTCTTTGAACCGAGGTAATTGTACATCATCTCCTGGAAGCCCAGTCCCACCATTATGTCCTTGACCTTCCTCGAGAACTCCTCGACACTGCTGAGCCTTCCGACTGTGAAATCCGAAGGCATTACAGGAGTAAAGAACGAGAGGCCGTGTCCTATCATAACATCTTCCGTCACGTCCACTTCATGGAGAAAGTCGTTTCTGTACTCGGGGCATTCGATGTAGAGATACTTGTCGTCGGCAACGGCATAGACTCCCATCTTCCTGAGTGCTCTTATGCACTCGTTAGCAGAGAGAGGAAGCCCGAGTTTCCTGCCGACAGCCTCGATTGATGCTCTCTGGGGCTCCTGGAAGTAGTAAGGTACCGTAATCTCTCTTCCGTAGGGAGTATCCTGATTGAAGCGTACCTTGATCGGGAGAATCTCGAAGCCCATATCACTGAGGTCACATGCAAGGATGTTGGCCGCAAGAAGAAGGTCGTTGAGAATCGGACCGGACAGCTCGATGAAGAAATCGCTGTCCCCCACTTCAACGGCGCCGATACGTGCCGAATTGATGACAGGCGGGAACGAGAGTGTCTCACCCTTGTCGTCGTAGAGATACGGGAATCTGTCGAAGGAGGAGACGATGTAGCCGTACTCCTTTCCCTTGGGGTGCTTCTGTGTAATCTCCCTGAGGGAAAGCTCCTCGGTCATTCCCAGGGGGACGAACTTCGTCTTGTCGGGGTCTACCGCTGCATAGTGCACGGGGTAGTTGATGAGCTCCGAGCGGTATATTCCCATTGCAATCGTCCTGCGCTTGCGGCCGAAGTTGAAGCAGAGCTTCTCCTGACTCTGAATCAGATTTACCAAAAGATCGTTATCAACCTCGACACCGCGGCATGCAAAGCCTATCGAGAAGTCCCTGATCCCCTTCGCGCTCTCGTCGTCGATGACCATACGACCCTCACTGTCCTTCTCCTCGTCCTTCGTCGAGAAGAAATCATAGTACGGGATCTCACCGCTCTCATAGGTTCTGAGAGCTCTTGCAACTCCCGCAGGGGACCAGAGGTCAGGGCGGTTCGTATCATTGAGTTCTATCTTGAGAACCCTGTTCTCTTTGTCATGTCCGTCGAGCTCGGCCTTCGCCACAGGGAAGATATCCACAAGCTCGTCATCTGTCATTGTCTTACCGAGTAAAGAGAAGAATAACTTCTCGGGTGCATCGATCTTAGGCATATCAGTTACCCCTCCTTGTTCTTACGGCTTCGATGTTAGGTGTGAAGAGCTCTCTAAGGTCATTGAGGCCGAGGTGCATGAGAGCCATTCTGTCTATACCGAGTCCCCAGGCCAGGACGGGAACGTCGACGCCGAGACTCTCCGTAACCTCGGGACGGAAGATTCCCGCTCCGCCGAGCTCGAACCATCCCAGAACGGGGTGCTTGATATGTACTTCGATGCTGGGTTCCGTGAACGGGAAGTAGCCGGGTACGTACTTCACTTCCTCGGCTCCCGCGATCTCCTCTGCGAACATCTTCAAGAGTCCCAGAAGGTTACGCAGGTTGACGTCCTTTCCCAGTACGATTCCCTCCGTCTGATAGAAGTCGGCGCCGTGTGTCGCATCGACCTGGTCGTAGCGGAAGCATCTCACGATTCCGAAATACTTTCCGGGAACCTTTGCCTTCGTAAGCTGATGAGCACTTAGCACTGTTCCCTGGCTGCGGAGGACCTGACGGCGTGTGAACTCGTGATCGAACTTGTAGTTCCAGCCGCGCGAGCCTGTCTTTCCACCGTTCTCGTGAGTCTCTGCAACCCGGCTCAGCCACGGCTCCTCTATCTCCCTGCAGTGTACGGGATCCTTGACGTAGTAGACGTCGTGGATGTCGCGTGCAGCATGGAACTGGGGCATGAAGAGCGCATCCCCGTTCCAGAACTCGTTCTCTACAAGCGGACCGTCGAATTCCTCGAAGCCGAGGGATGTGAGCTTATCCTTAACCCACTGCAGATAGTTGCCGTAGGGATTATGGCGTCCCGGGATGAGCCGCGATGTGGGTGCGTTGATGCCGTAGGGTCTGAAAGTGCCGTTCTTCCATGAACCGGAAGAGATCATCTCGGGAGTGAGGACTCCGAACTCCTCGCCGGTTATATTGGCTTTGAGTACCGCCTCTTTCACCTCATCACCCTTATCGGTAAGCTTATATTCAACTTCCTCCCTCTCCACGGTCTTGAACGGAGAGGATGATGCGCCCCTCTTCTTTGCAAGTGCACTCACAGCCTTTCTCTCACTCTCACTGAGAGAAGCGTCGTCTATCGAGCCGCTTTCGAGAGCTCTGTCGAGGAGGGAGCGCTGGAGAAGAGTCTCCGGAGGAAGAGTATCGGAAGAGGCATGAGCCTTCTTCTCTTCGTCAAGGGAGGCACATCCGGATTTAGATAAAAGACCGAAGGCCGAACCGGTGTCGCTCTTCTCGAGGGCGAGCTTTTCGCTGATCTGGGGCATCGTCGAGGGTGTTCCCTTTATGAAGGAGAAGATTCTCTCGACAGGCATACCGTTCTTCTGCCACTCGCGTCCGAGGTCGGTAAGCTCATAAAGCGTCTTCTTTTCTCTCTTCGTCTCTTCTAAGCATCCCTTGGCCGAGAGCCACGAGAAGGCCTGGTTGCACTGCCCTACCTTGTAGCCCAGTTCGTCTGTGATTCTCTCTGTCGTGATGCTTTCGCCCTTCTTCACGGCACGGAGAAGTCTGACTTCCAGAGGATGGAGATTCTTTACATCTATATCCATATAAACTCCTAAGCTTTTCAAGCTTTTCCTATAATAATTAACGGGTTAAAAAATTAAAAGAGTCAAAGACCTCGTCGATGCCCACTCCGACGGCACCCTTCGCCTCTTTCCCTGCTTTTTCACGCACAACAACGACTCTATAGCTCTCCGAGAGCTCCAGGGCACGCCAGAGCTTTCTCTCGCTTTCGCTGTCGAGCACGAATACGATAAGATATCTTCTGCCTTCGTTCTCCGTAAGAAGATTGAAGAGGATGCCGTCATAAAATGGCTTCCATACGGCATAGCCGGCTTCTACAAGTCTTTCGTAGAGGTACCTCTCGGCCTTGACGGAAGGCGGAGTCACCCACATCTTCTTCACGGCGTTGTACGGCAGTGGATAGCTCACGCTCTCCCCTCTAGTCGCATTCGCCGCTACATCGTAGACGGGAACCTCCCTGTGGTGCACAAGAAGGTCGTCAGGTATCTCCTTCGAGAAGAGTATCTCCCTTGTTTTCTCATTCATTCTTCATCAGCCTCCCCGCTTCTCTTATTATGTCTTCTGCTGATGGAAGTGTCTCCATCTCCAGTTTCCTGGAAAATGCCAGGGGAATATCAGGGGAGGAGAGAGTGCTTATCCTTGCCTTTCTGTTGACGGACCAGATAAGAGAGATGACAGTCTCTGCAATGCTTCCATGAAGCGGCGTATCCTCGAGAATGAGTATCGAGCTGAAGTGCGAGGATTCTTCCTTCACAGCCTCCTCGTCCAGGGGTTTGAGGGACGCTATATCGAGGAATGTGCATTCGTCGCCGGAAAGGACCTTCTTCGCGATATTGAAGGGCCTCGAGTAGCCGATGACAAGGAGTCTCTTCCCCCGTCCCGTCTTCACGGCCTTTCCGGGAGGAAGAACGAGGGTGTCGGAGACAGAGTCGTCCTCATCGTCGTAGAGAGCCTTGTGCTCGAGGAATATCACCGGACAGTTTTCATACGATGCCCCGATAAGGTATGCCCTGGCAGAGCGTGCGTCAGAGGGCGCGATGATCTTGATTCCCGGAACGGAGAGAAACATATTCTCGAGGCACTGTGTATGCTGGGCCCCGTGTCCCGTTCCGCCGCCCATCGCCGTGCGGACGATCATGGGACAGCTGAGTTTCCCGCCTGACATGAAAGAGGCCTTTGCCGCATGATTTATAAGAGGATCGGAGGCAAGTGTCAGGAAATCGCCGTACATGATTTCGACAATCGGCCTCCCGCCGAGAAATGCAGCACCCGCAGCCATCCCCGTGAAGGTCTCCTCGCTCACGGGAGTCTCTCTTATCCTGTCGCCGTACTTCTTCCAGAGGTCGCCCGAAACTCCGAAGCATCCCCCGTAGAGCGCGATATCCTCTCCGATGAAGAATGCTCTCTTCTCTCTTGAGAGAATACTGTCGAGTGCTTCGTGGAGAGCACTCCGGTACGTAGCCCTGTGAAGAGGAGAATCATCAGAAAAGGAAGGAGCAATCTCTTCCGCCTCCGGAGTGACAAGACGAGCAGCCTCCTCGAGGGAGAGTACATCATCCTTACTTTTCAGTGCCTCTCTCCAGGCCTCCTCTATGAGTGTCTTTTCTCTCTCTATTACTGATGAGAGTGTACCCTCATCTATACCGTGTTTATTCACATAGACCTTTATCGGGTCCTTATCCCTCCACTCCTTCTCCTCGCTTCTTTCCCTGTAGAGAAGCTTGTCGGACTTGCTGTGACCGCACTGGCGGTATGTGTCCGTTTCAAGAAAGAACGGCCTGTGGTTCTCTGTGATGTATTTCCTTGCCTCTCTGGACGCGGAATAGACGGCGTCATAGTCATTGCCGTCCACCGCCCTGTACTCTATGCCGTAGCCCGGAGAGCGCGAGGCAACGCTGGATGTGCTGATCATCCTTTTAGAAGCGGCCGACATCCCGTAGTGGTTGTTCTCCATATAGAAAAGGATGGGGAGATTCCAGACAGAGGCGAGATTCATCGCCTCATGAAGTGTTCCCCTGCTCGACGCTCCGTCACCGAAGACTGCAACTGCAATATTATCCTTTTTCTGAAACTGCAGCGAAAGTGCGGCCCCGAGAGCGAGCGGGATACCGGAGCCGACGACAGCAGACGAGCCGAGATTGCCGTGCTCGATGTCGGTCATGTGCATGCTTCCCCCGAGCCCGAGAGAAAGTCCGCGGCGTGAGCCCAGCATCTCGCTGAACATTCGTGATATGTCGGAGCCTGATGCGACATTGAAGCCGTGACAGCGGTGTGTCGGGACAAACCAGTCACCCTTCTCGAGGGCGAGGCAGAGTCCGGTGTGACTTGCCTCCTGTCCTATCGAGAGGTGTGTAGTCCCGTAAAGATTACCTAATTTAAATTCCTCGTCTATCTTCTCCTCGAAGAGCCTCGAGCGTATGAGAAGCGACAGTACTTCCAGATTATCCATAACAAACAAATGAAAGGTTACGAGGAAACACCGAAGCGGTCAAGACAAAGCTGTGCGCACCTCCCCCCGGGATGGCAGCAGGAACAAGTCCTTCCCGATTACATTCTGATACGTTCCCTGCACTTCGGGGCAAGTTACCGGGGATTCCTGCCTGTTTTCTTTCCTTATCGTACGGGTTGCATGATAAGGGGCTTTATCTGACATAACATTTCATCGGAGTTTGTTAATCGCAAGTGTTCCATGTTTTCCTCTTTTCCTTTAAAATTTATCCAAGTCGGAGGCATTAAATGGCTGTACCACTTACCAGTGACCTGAAGAGGGTCCTGATCACAGAAGAAGAAATCCAGAAGAGAGTCGGCGAACTGGCGGACGAAATCAACACAAACTATCGTGACATCAAAGAACCGCTTGTACTTGTAGGAGTCCTGAAGGGATCGGTATTCTTTCTTACCGACCTGGCACGTAAGATCACAGTACCGCACATCGTTGACTTCATCGCAATATCGAGTTACGGCGCGGGAGGCGACAGAAGGGGCGAAGTGAGGTTCCTCATGGACACGAGGGAGAGTATCACAGAGCGTCATGTGCTTATCGTCGAGGACATCCTTGACAGCGGGCACACCCTCGACTATCTGACGAAGAACTTCGAGGCACGTCACCCCCTTTCCGTCGAGAAGGCCGTCTTTCTGGACAAGAAGGAACGCCACGAGGTGGATGTGACGATTCAGTACAAGGGCTTCGACATCCCCGACGTCTGGGTTGTCGGATACGGGCTGGACTATAAGGAGGAGTACCGTACTCTTCCGTATATCGCAGAGATGATTCCACGTAAATAAAAGCAGAGGAAGAGAAAATGGCTGTAAATTGTGTAGTAGGTCTCCAGTGGGGGGACGAGGGAAAGGGACGCATAGTCGATTATCTGGCACAGGATGCCGACATGGTCATCCGCTATCAGGGAGGTGACAACGCCGGTCACACCGTCGTCAACGGATACGGAAAGTTCGGCCTCCATATTCTGCCTTCAGGCATATTCAATCCCGACACGATGAACATCGTCGGTGCGGGAACCGTTGTCAACTTCGACAGGATGCACTCCGAAGCCGAGGACATCGAAAAGAGGATCGGGCGCAGGCTGGAGAATCTCTTCGTCGACGTCAGGGCGCACGTCATCCTCCCCTACCATATGGCTCTCGACGGAGCAGAAGAGGGAAAGAGGGATGTGAAGGACAAGATCGGTACCACGAAGCGCGGTATAGGGCCCTGCTATCAGGACAAGGCCGCAAGAAGCGGAATAAGGGCGGGAGACCTCCTCAACGAGGAGTTCCTTGTAAAGAGACTCGAAGCCGTACTCCCGAAGAAGAACAGGGAACTCGAGTACTACGGACTCGGGACATACACACTTGAAGAGCTTCTCGATAAATGCAGGAAATGGAAGGAGGAGTTCGGCTCGAGAATCATCGACACGACCTCTGTCGTGAGGGACGCAGTGGAGAACGACAGGAAGATCCTTCTCGAGGGGCAGCTCGGAATAATGAGAGACAACGACTGGGGTATCTACCCGTATTCGACGTCATCCAACCCCACTTCCGGCGGTGCATGTAACGGTGCCGGAATTCCTCCCAGGGCAATAAAGAAGGTCTACGGAATTGCAAAGGCATACTCGACAAGCGTCGGGGGAGGTCCGTACATGACGGAGCTCTTCGACGAGGACGGCATAAAGCTCAGAGATATCGGGGGCGAATACGGCGTCACGACAGGACGTCCCAGGCGCTGCGGCTGGTTCGATGCAGTTGCTGCCGACTATGCATGCTACATGAACGGCGTGACGGATGTGTGTCTGACAAAGATCGACGTTCTCGACTCGTTCGAGAAAATCAAGGTATGTACAGGCTACATGATCGACGGTGAATATTACTCCTACCTTCCCGATACGGCACACCAGGAGAAGGCAAAGCCTGTATATAAGGAATATGAGGGCTGGATGGAGGACACAACGGGATGCCGCACATGGGAAAGCCTCCCAGAGAAGTGCCGCTCATATATTCTCGAACTCGAGACTCTCATCGGCGCTCCTGTCACCCTGATCTCCGTCGGACCCGAGAGAGACCAGCTTATCGTGAGGAACAGTTAACAATCAATAACCCACGGGGCAAGCCCCGGGGTTCCCGCTGACAAGGAGTTTAACAAAAATGGAATACGACCACTCCGTCTTCATCTCCCCCTTCACATGGCGCTACGGCTCCGATGAAATGAAGAGAATCTTCTCCGAGGAGCACAAGAGAAAGCTCCTCAGGAGGGTCTGGATAGCCCTTGCAAGAGCCGAAATGAAAGCGGGCCTTGTAACGAAGGAACAGCTTGACGAGCTTATTGCTCATAAGGACGATATCGACATAGACAGGGCAGCGGAGATAGAAAACCTCATCCACCACGACCTCATGGCCGAAATCAGGACGTATGCCGAAGAGTGTCCGAAAGCCGGTGCCGTGATACATCTCGGAGCGACGAGCATGGACGCTCTAGACAACGCCGACGTCGTCCGCTTCAAAGAAGCGCTTATCCTTATAAGGGAACACCTCGATGATGTGATATCTGCCCTGGCAAAGAAGACCGGGGAGACGAAGGGGGTCATCACAATGGCCTTCACCCATATCCAGCCGGCAGAGATTACGACAATCGGCTACCGCCTTGCCGGGACTCTGCAGGACCTCCTCGACGACAGGGATGACCTTGTTCTCATGATAGAGAGAATAAGGGGCAAGGGAATGAAGGGGGCTGTCGGAACATCCGCCTCCTACACAACTCTCACAGAAGGAAGCGGGATTACAGCCCGCGATATCGAGAATGCGGTGATGGACGAGCTCGGAATAAAGGCATTCGACGCCGCGACGCAGATCTACTCCCGCAAGCAGGACCTGAGGATCATGGAGACGCTCTCCAGCCTGGCATGCACGCTTCACAAGTTCAGCCAGGACTTCCGCGTCCTCCAGTCTCCCCCGATCGGGGAGTTCAGCGAGCCCTTCTCCAGTATGCAGGTCGGCTCCTCGGCAATGCCATTCAAACGCAATCCGATACTCAGTGAGAAGATATGCTCTCTTGCGCGTATTGTCGAAGAGGGAGTGACGACGGCATGGCAGAACGCCGCATCGACATTCCTCGAGAGAAGTCTCGATGATTCGGCATCGAGGCGCATCTTCATTCCCGAGAGCTTTCTGGCACTCGACGAGATGCTCGTCACCGAAAAGAAGGTTATAGAGGGAATGCAGATCCACGGTCAAGCGACGAAGAGACTGCTCGATAATTACGCCGTCTTTGCCTCAACCGAGAGACTTCTGATGGAGCTTGGAAAGAAGGGCGCCGACAGACAGAAGATGCATGAGGAGATCAGAAAGGAAAGCCTCAGAGCCTGGGCCCTGGTCCAGGAAGGAAAGAGCAATCCCCTGAAAGACGAGCTTATGGCGAACAGCATGATCCTGGGATATCTTACAAAAGAGGAAATCGCCCGGGCCCTCGACGCATCATCCTACACGGGAGACGCCGTGGAGAGGACGGAAAAGGTCCTAAAGAGAGCCCAGAAGGCTCTTGGCTGAAGACAGAACATCATCAGTGCTTTGAGTGAAAGTCCCCCTGAAAAGGGGGTCTCTTCCGCCCCCGCGGAGAGAGAGTGCACTCCTGATAACGTTGAAATCATCCTTCTTACCGATGTAAAGGAACGTATTCTTCGGTCCCGTTATGAAAATCTTACGCTTTCTGTCGGCACAAGCAGCTTCGATAAGCACATCAAGATCATAGTCTGTCGAATAGACCACGCACTCCTCGTCAGAGTGAGAATTGAATTCGCCCTCGGCAGCCTTCTTCTCGAGCGCTTTCACGGTATGCCTGAGATTTCTGTTCTCCTCAATGATATGCCCTACCCTCTCCGTGAGCGTGAACCTGTCAGAGGAAAGGAGTGCGGAGGCAGAGAGGACTGCCGAAACGTTCTCCCTCCTGTAGGAGCGTGCCTTCTTTCCGACTCTCCAGTATGTACGGCAGTGAGAGCGTATTGTATCCGACCCGATATATTCAATTTCCCCGATCTGCCCCAGACTCGACAGGTGTACACCTCCGCATGCAACGGCATCCTGTCCTTCGATGAAGACGACCTTCACAATATCGTCATCGACCTTGATCGAGCGCCTCATCCCGAGCTCTTCGGCCTTCTCGCGCGTCATGTCCTCGCTCCAGACCCTCCTGTTCTCGCCGATAAGGCGTACTGCCTCCTCCTCGAGAGAGAGGAGCGTCTCCTCTGCAATTGAAGATGTGTCGGTCTCGATTGTTATCTCGTCCGTGCCGTGGTGGACGGCAAGGGTCCCGATTTTGAACGAGTTATATAAAATGGAGGAGAGAAGATGCTGTGCCGTATGCTCCACCATGCCGAAGAATCTCTCATCCCAGTCGAGACTGAGGGTATATGTATCGCCGACTGACGGAAGAGGACCGTCTGTCATATGCAGAGGATTGCCCTCCCCGTCCTTCAGAGTCGTCACTATCCTGTACTCTCCGAAGAAGCCGCTGTCACCGCGTTGCCCCCCGCACTCGGGATAGAAAACAGACCTTGTAAGGAGAAAGCCGCCGCCTGTGACAGCCGTCACAGTTGCCTCGGTTTCTCTGAGGTATGGATCCACGTAATAGAGTTTATCTGTTGTCATCGTCGTTTTTCCCCTGATGTGCCTTCGGCAGCGAAAGATGGAGCTTGTAGCCGAGAACCCTGGCGGCGATTGTAAAGAATGCCGTCACCCATATGTTTATCGATGTGTCGACCCCGAGATAGCTCAATAGAAGATAGAGAAGCGCTCCGAGTATGCTTGCGGAGGCATAGAAGTCGGAAGTGAATACCATCGGAACCTCCTTTGCAAAGAGGTCTCTCAGAACACCGCCGCCGACAGCGGAGAGCACGCCGGAGAATATGATGCCGACGGGGATTATCGAGAGGGCGGCAGCCTTCTCGCAGCCGAGTGCCGTAAAGAAGCCCAGGCCTATGGCATCGAGAAACATTATGTGGTCGGGAAACGAATCCACAGAGACGTTCTCTCCGATGAGAAACATCACGAGCCCCGCGACGAATGCCACTGCTATGTAGACGCTGTTCTGATAGACGGCAACGGGAACTGCCCCGATCAGGAGATCCCTTATCATACCACCGGCACAGCCGACAGTGATGGCGAAGACTATGACACCGAGAAAGTCCATATTCTTCTTGATGGCCTTCGCGGCTCCGGAGAGGGCGAAGACAAATGTCCCGAAAACATCAAACAAAAGTAAAACGCCGTTGTTCATAGCATGGGAAGCTTAAACTGATTTATGAAAACAGTCACCACTTATTTCAAAAGAGCATCTGCCCTATTTCCCGCCGACCGCCGATTCAAATACCTCAAGTATCCGTCTCTCGAGCGCCTCTTCACCGCTTCCGTCCTTTACCTCGGTTATAATTGTGCCGTCTTCATTCCAGATAATGGTGATCACGCTCTCTCCGTCTCCCGAAAGGTCCTTGAGGTCTCTTTCAAGAAGGGTGTTCTCAAGCTCGAACCACACGGTCCACGAAAGAGGAAGTGCCTCCACACTCTCATAAGAAGAAAGACTTCCGCTGAGGACGGGATAATCATCCTCAAGATAGAAAGTGAGCGAGAAGCACCTATCCCCGTCGCCGCTCTGCTCTGTCCAGCTGAAAGAGGAGAGCCTTTTTCCATCCTTCACTGCATCAGGGTTCTCCATTCTCCCGCCGTCTTTTATACTGTAGAGCACATAGTGGCGGTACCCGAGATAGAAGGCAAGCACAACGAGTGCACAGGCGAGCGTGATCAATACGACCTTGAATGCTCCCATATTCTCTCTCCTCCTCCATTTCCTTCCGGTCTTTCCAATGATTGTAACCGGGAGTACGCACTTTCACCACAATACTTTTCAAAACGCTTCTTTTATTGTTAACTTCTCACAAATTAGGCACTAAAAGCATTTTGACCTAAGAATCGAAGTCAATTACGACTTCTTCCCCGGGCATTTCAAGAAGGTCATTGTCTCCTCAAAACTCCGTTTTCCCTGCATGAATT
>CAVACS010000053.1:0-15920 GCA_963587105.1 Anaerovoracaceae bacterium
ACTCAAACAAATGACAAAAAGACAAGAGTTGAATAAAATCAGACATATGAACACAGACTTGATTTATCAACTTATCATGATTGTCGTAGGAATCGTGCTCATCTATCTCGCAATCAAAAAGGAAATGGAGCCGACGCTCCTTCTTCCTATGGGATTCGGAGCCATTCTCGTCAATATCCCGGGTTCGGTCATCGCGCTTGACGGCGGTATCTTCAACGTTCTCTACAAATTCGGTATCGAGAACGGAGAGGTCTTCCCTCTTCTTCTCTTCATCGGAATCGGGGCGATGATAGATTTCGGTCCGCTCATCCAGAAGCCGTGGCTCATCTTCGTAGGAGCTGCAGGACAGGGAGGCATCTTCCTTTCCATGATGCTTGCTTCCTTCTTCTTCCCGCTCAAGGATGCTGCCTCAATCGGTATCATCGGTGCCGCTGACGGCCCGACGGCAATCCTTGTGTCCCAGGTGCTGAAAAGCCAGTTCATCGCACCCATCCTCATCGTAGCATACTGCTACATGGCTCTCGTTCCGATCATCCAGCCGGCAGTACTCAAGCTTACGACTACGAAGAAGGAAAGAGCAATGAAGATGACCTACCGCGCAGGCGCTGTATCGAAATCGACGAAGATCATCTTCCCCATCGCAGTCTCCATAATCTGCTCGCTCATGGCTCCGGACAGTGCCGCACTTGTCGGTATGCTCATGTTCGGCAACCTTCTGAGAGAATGCGGAGTACTCGACTCTCTCTCCCTCGCTGCCCAGAACATCCTTTCTCCTCTCATCTCGCTTCTGCTTGGTCTTGCAATAGCACCGATGATGAAAGGTCCCGAACTCCTTACTGTCAATACACTGATGATCATCGGATTCGGACTTCTGGCATTCATCTTCGATACGGCGTGCGGAGTATTCTTCATCAAGATAGTCAACATCTTCCTTCCGAAGAACAACAAGATGAACCCGCTTATCGGAGGAGCCGGAATCTCGGCATTCCCGATGTCGTCGCGTGTTGTACAGAAGGTCGGTCAGGAAGCTAACAAGCAGAATCATCTTCTGCCGTTCGCACTCGGTGCAAACGTCGCCGGTCAGATCGGATCCGTCCTCGCAGGCGGCCTGATTCTCTCGATGTTCAAATAACAGGAGGCTCTGAATGTTCGGTTTTCATGTAACATCAAATGAAATTATGTCAGTGGGAGAGGCTGTGAAGTTCGGCTTCCTTGCATGGGGGCTTCTGGCTCTCTCAATGGGAATCATCTGCCTTGTCGTAGTCATACTCAACAAGGCTACAAACAAAAAGAAGAAGGATGACAAATAATCAGTCGGTCCTTCATGGTGAAGCGGCCCTCGGGAGAGGGCCGTTTTCTTTCATCATCAGAGTTACAGCGGGCCTTTCTCCTTACACAAGGATTTGACAAGGAGAATAATCCTCTATTTCTGCCACTCTCTCCAGCTCTGGAGGTCACCTCCCGGCATTTATGACCTTTCAAAGACTATAATGGCAAGAGGACACACGCAGGATGCCCTCTCTTTGCAGACTTTACAAGAGGGATTGAAAAGAGTCCGCATTCTCCCCTTCCTCTTTATTTTCACTTCATTTTATCTTTCCCTTCACAACGGCTATTCACTGTTTTTCTCTTTGGTGTTATATATGCCTTTCGTATCTGGAAACTATGAAATACAATACCTCTCCTTCTTCATTCGGAACAGAAAAACTGAGCCGTCTGATTATCCATATGGCGCCGCCTGTTATGCTCTCACAGCTCATCCAGGCCCTCTACAATATCGTGGACAGCTACTTCGTCGGAGCATACTCGACATCTGCACTCACAGCACTCTCCGTCGTCTATCCGCTGCAGTGGCTTATCACAGCACTCTCTGTCGGACTCGGAACTGGTGTGGGGACATATACATCGCGCCTCTATGCTCTCAAGGAGGACGACAAGGCTTCGAAGGCCGGAGGGACAGGCATGCTCCTCGAGCTCATGATCTGGGCTCTCTACTCCCTCTTCATCCTCATATTTCTGAAGCCGTATGTTCACCTCTCCGCCAACGGCGGGGATGTAATCAGGGATTCCCTTACATACGGTTATATAGTAGGTATCGGGTCATTCGGACTCTTTCTTGAAAGCAACTGGACGAAGATTCTGCAGGCCAGGGGCGAAATGTCGATTCCCATGGCAGCCCAGGTATGCGGTGCACTCACGAACATCATCTTCGATCCCCTCCTCATATATGGAATCGGGCCATTCCCGGAGCTCGGAGTCAGCGGAGCCGCCATTGCGACTGTGGCGGGACAGTGCGTTGCTGCTCTCGTGGTATGTCCGAAGGGATTCAGAAAACCGCCGAAGAAGAAGGACGAAATAAAGGTGCTGATGAAAAACACGCTCAGGCTGGGTTACCCGTCGATGATGAGCCAGTGCACGATGAGCGTCTACATAATCGTCCTCAATCTCATTCTTGCGACATTCTCCGACGCCGCCGTGACCGTCCTGGGCCTCTACTACAAGTACCAGTCGTTCTTCTTCATCCCCCTTCTGGCACTCCAGACATGCGTTGTCCCCGTCATCAGCTACAACTGGGCGGCCGGAAACTCATCGAGGTGTAAAAGCTGCGTCAACATGACCTTGATAACAGCCTCCGTCTTCATGCTGATCGGAATGTTCTGCTTCTGTGTCATTCCGGGCTCTCTGTTAAGAGTATTCACTCATGACAGTGCCGTTCTTGCTGTCGGTATCCCCGCATTCAGAATAATCGGGCTCTCGTTCATCAGCGCAGTCTTCTCTCTCACCTTCCCCATATTCTTCCAGTCGATAGGCTCCTCTGTGAAGAGCACGATGCTCTCTCTTACACGGCAGATCTTCTGCCTTATACCCTTCTTCTATATCCTTTCGAAGATATCACTCACGGCGACCTGGGCGGCATTCCCGCTCTCGGAAACGACTGCCGGCCTCATAGGCCTTGTACTCTACATCCGTGAGGTAAGAAAGTGGGATCTCAGGACTGATGCTGAAGTAAAGGCCTCGTAAGACACTCTCCGCGCTCCTTGAGATTGAAACGCTCTCTTCCCGACTCTGTCTTCTCTCAATCACTCTTTGACGGCATATGTGAAATGCATCTCAAAGGCAGGAGCGGAGCGAGTCGATAAGGCTTTTCATATACCCGTCACCGAAGTCCGATGATATGTAGATAAGGCTCTTTACTGTCAGTTCATACTTCTTTTCTGAAGATATCGAAAGAGCAGAGATTATTTCTCTCAGGAGATCAATTATTTCCTTCGATGATGCATTATCGAGATCGGAGATCTTCTCAATCGGATAGTCATCGTTGTGACCGCAGGGATGGGCGCAGACAAAACACGAGGGAACTATCCTCCTCTTCGCCTCTGAAAGCTTTCCGGCAGTTTCTTCTCTCGTAGAGGGAGTAAAAACGTCCCCGAGAGCTCTGACTGCAGAGAAAAGAAGAGCAGTGGCGTCCTTATCCGCCACGCTTTCGCTCTCGAGGGAACGGGCAAGTCCTACAAGCGGCGAGAGCAGAGAAAGAGCATCATCTGAAAAGTATCGTCCCATATTTCTTCTCCTCTTGAGATAATACCAGCACGGAGGCGTTTCTGCAATTTCCATTCTTGCTCCGTACTATGCCGTTTATCTATAATCGGGCCATGGACGATTATCTTGTACGCACTGAAATGCTCATAGGAAAAGAGGCTGTGAACAAGCTCTCCTCGTGTCGCGTCGCCGTATTCGGACTGGGTGGTGTCGGGGGCTACACAGTCGAAGCTCTCGCACGCTCGGGAGTCGGGGCGCTCGATCTCATCGACAACGACACTGTCGCACTTTCCAATCTCAACCGCCAGATAATCGCAGTGCGTGACACAATCGGAATGAAGAAGACCGAGGCTGCCTCACGTCGTGTGAAGGCGATAAATCCGGAGTGCCGTGTGACACTCCACAGCCTCTTCTATCTTCCCGAAACGAAGGATGAATTCAACTTTGAAGAGTACGACTACATTGTCGACGCCATAGATACCGTTACAGGAAAGCTCAGCCTCATAGAGGAAGCAGAGCGCACTCACACCCCGATAATATCGTCAATGGGTGCGGGGAACAAACTCGATGCAACGCTCTTTCGTGTCTCCGATATCTACAAGACAAGTGTGGATCCCCTCTGCCGTGTAATCAGAAGAGAGTGCAGAAAAAGAGGCATTGAAAAGCTCAAGGTCGTCTATTCGACGGAGACGCCGAGAAAGCCCCTCTTCGAAGAGGAAGGAAGCGGCAGGCGGTCGACTCCGGCATCCATTGCCTTCATTCCGTCAGTCTGCGGCCTCATCATCGCAGGGGAGGTCGTGAAGGACCTGACTTCCTTCTGATTTACTCAGTCTCTCTCATGACAAATGCAGCTTTCTCTCTCATTTCCAGGCTGAAAGAAGCAAGGTCGTCCTCCGTTATGACGCCGTCAGAGAGAAGACTGGCAATGTTCATCCAGAGCTTCGAGCGGCTCATTCCGACCTGGAAGCAGGCCTTGTAATATTCCTTCTCCATCATCTTCTCGAGCCTGTGAAACTTCTCGACGGAGTCGCCGTCACTTTCAAGAAGTTCAATGTACTTCTCGAAAAGCTTCTTCATGTAATTCTCCCTCCATACGGGGAAAAGCGAACGAAAGAGACGCCAGTCGTTCTCGTTCACATCGGGATCAACATACCGGGACATTGCACTCTCCTCTGCTCTTTCATTATAACCGATGATCGGGAGAAGAAAAGAAAAATCCCCTCCATTTCCGGAGAGGACATATTCTACCCGGCAGACGGGAAGTCTATCTCGATTCTCGTACCCTTACCCGGTTCTGATGAAAGTATTATACGACCGTTCATCCTGAGAGCCGCGTTCTTCACGATGCTCAATCCCAGCCCCGTTCCTCCGTCGCTCTTGCTTCTCGCCTTGTCGACACGATAGAAGCGCTCGAAGATGCGGCTCTGGTGTTCCCTTGCTATCCCTATTCCGTTGTCTTCAACGACAAGGACGACAGAGTCTCCTTCCTCTTTGATGGTTACAAATGCCTTCCCGCCCCCGCTCTTCGAGTAGCGGATGGCATTATCGAGAAGATTGTAGATAATCTCATGGAAGAGCTTCACGCTTCCCGTCACAAAAGAGGGAGAGAATGAGGGGACTATCTCGACACCCCTCTTCTCCGCCTTGAAGACCAGGAGAGAGACAACATCCTCACCCACAGCGGAAAGATCGATTCTCTCGCGCTCGCTCTCGCCGTTCTCGTCAAGCGACGAGAGGTTGAGTATATCTTCGACAAGGGATATCAGACGCCCCGCCTCGCGGTATATATCGCCAGAGAAATCGACGACCTTCTCCGGGGGAACCGTACCTGTCATCAAAAGCTCGGCAAAGCCGGAGATCGTCGTAAGCGGAGTCTTGAGCTCGTGCGAGACATTGGCCGTGAACTCTTTACGCATATTCTCCCTCTCGACTCTCTCTGTGACGTTCCTCAAAAGGATGATTATCCCGCCGTCGGATGAGGGATAGGCAGCCTCCTCTATCATCATGCTCCCGACGGGAAAGACAACCTCCCTCCGCCTTCCGTTGAGGGCCTCAAGAAGTGCCTTCCGTCCCTCTCCGTCCTGGAAGTACGAGAAGACCGATGTCGAAGTGACAGTGTCGGCAGAGAGGAGCGCTGTGAATGCGCTGTTGTGACTCAGGAGCGTGCCGCTCTTATTGACGATGGCGAGTCCCTCCTCGAGGGATGAGGTTATAAGCTCGAACTCCCTCTTCTTCTCCTCGCTTTTCTCTATCTGCTCCCTGACACTCTCCTTCTCCTTCTTCAGTCTCAGAAGAAGCGGGGAGAGCTCCTCATATGTTTCATTCTCCTCGGGCTCTTCGAGATTAAGTGCATTTATGGGCCTGACGATTCTCCTACTGATGCTTCCGGAAAGGAGGAGCATGATCAGAAGAACAGCGATGATGACGAGGAGAAGCGGCGGGAAAAGCATTGAAAGGAAAGCAATGAGCGTCTTCGCCTCCGTCGAAAGCCTTATGACAAGGCCGCTGCCGGTCTTCTTTGCACAATATATGCTCCTTATAGAGAGCGTGCTGCTTCTTCTTTCGCTGAGTCCTATCCCCTTTTCCAGCGCCTCTCTCACCTCCTCTCTTTCAAGGTGGTTGTCCATACTGCTCTCATCTGCGGCGCTGTCATAGAGAACGGAGCCTGCAGTGTCTATCACACTGAGTCTGCGTCCGCCGAGGGGAAGTGACCCGAACTCCACGCCCTCATCAAGGAGGGCCTCGACGTAGGAGAGCTCTGCAAAGAGATCCTCCTCGATCCTCTCGGAATATGTGTGGTAGTAGAGAAGAAGCGTGACAGGCAGAATAAGAACGGCCGTTATAAGAGAGACAAGAAGAAGAGAGCGGAATATGGTCTTTCTCATTCCCCGTCCTCCTTCCTGATCCTGTAGCCCAGGCCCTTGACAGTCTCGATTATCTTTCCTTCCGGGTCGAGCTTCTCCCTGAGGTGTCTCACATGGACATCGACAGTGCGGCTCTCCCCGTAGTATTCATAACCCCATACCTCTCCAAGGAGCGTCTCTCTCTTCACTGCTAGTCCGCTGTTGAGGAGAAGGTATTCAAGAAGCTCGTATTCCTTGAGTGTGAGATCAACGGCTTTCCCCTCCAGATAGACCCGGTGCTCGCCTCTCTTCATCACGATGCCGCCGGCGGAGAGGACGTCCTCATCCTTTTTCGAAAGAGAAGAACGCCTCAGGAGAGCCTTGACGCGGCTTATGAGCTCAAGCACTCCGAAGGGCTTTGTAAGGTAGTCGTCGGCCCCGCTGTCGAGACCTGCTACCTTGTCCATCTCCGTCGACTTTGCAGTAAGGAACATGACCGGGAGAGCAGAGAACTTCCTGTCGGCTCTGAGAAGCGGAAGAATTTCCAGGCCGCTGAGACCGGGAAGCATAATGTCGAGGATGAAGAGCTCGATATTCTCCGCCTTTCCTTTCCTGAATTCCTCCCAGGAGGGATAGACTGAAACGGAGAAGCCGTTCATCTCCAGCGCATACTTCACAAGCTTACGGATTGAAGCATCATCTTCAATTAGAACTATCATCATTCCCCCTGTTCATAGAGCACCCAGTGTGATATAGAGGCGGCATGGTCACCCATCCTCTCGAGGTACTTCGCTATCATCATAAGGTCGGGCGCTTCGTCCGAGGATGATGAGGATGAACGTATCAGAGAGACAAGGCTTTCCTTCGCCTTGAGGAAAAAGCCGTCAACAACATCGTCCATCTTCTCGACCTCCAGCGCGAGAGGCGCGTCCCCCGCTATGTAGGATTGTACAGCATCTTCAACCATTTTCTTAACACTCAGACACATTTTATCGAGGAAAATGCGGGAATAAAGCTCCCTGTCGCGGCAGTATGACATCACTTCGGCGACATCGAGGGCATTGTCCCCTATGCGTTCGAGGTCAGATATGATCTTCGTAGCCGACGAGATGCGCCTCAGGTCCCCCGCAACGGGATGAAAGCGGAGAAGAAGATTGATGCACTCGGCGTCGCTCTCCTTACTGAGCTTCTCGATTGCCCTGTTCTTCTCCTCGATGTCCTCCATGATATCACCTCGTTCACCGCTCATGGCAGAGGAGAGAAGCTCCACGGCACTCTCGGCATTCGCCGCCATCTCGACTATCTTGAGATAGAGAGAATTTATCTCGTCATCGAATCTGTTCTTCATATCAACCGAACCTCCCTGTTATGTAATCTTCCGTCTTTCTGTTCTCCGGTGATGAGAACATCTTCGTCGTATCTGAATACTCGATGAGTTCTCCCAGAAGAAAGAATGCCGTATAGTCCGAAATACGCAGTGCCTGCTGCATGTTGTGCGTGACAATCACTATCGTATACTTTTTCTTGAGCTCGAGTGCCAGATCCTCGATCCTCTGGGTAGATATGGGATCGAGAGCCGATGTCGGCTCGTCCATAAGAAGAACAGTCGGGTCGACTGCGATTGCACGTGCAATGCAGAGCCGCTGCTGCTGTCCGCCCGAGAGTCCCAATGCACTCTTCTCAAGCCTGTCCTTCACTTCGTCGAAGAGCCCTGCGGCCGTGAGGGACGACTCCACGATCTCGTCCAGCTTCACTCTGTTTCTTATTCCGTGGGTTCTCGGCCCGTAGGCTATGTTGTCGTAGATCGAGAACGGGAAGGGATTGGGCTTCTGGAAGACCATCCCCACCTCTTTTCTGAGAAGCGGCACATCGACGCTCCTGTCGTAGATGTCATTTCCCTTATATAGAACCCTGCCCTCTATACGGCATGACGGGATAAGGTCGTTCATTCTGTTGAGACACCTCAGAAATGTGCTCTTTCCGCACCCTGAAGGTCCGATGAGCGACACGATGGACTTCTCCTCCACCGACATGGTTATGCCTTTGAGAGCCTCTGTCTCTCCATAATACAGATGCAGATCTTCAGTTGTGAATATATCACTCATCTCTGCCTCCTCCTTTAACTATTACAATGAGTCTGCTCATCAGGTTGATGAGAAGAACAAGAACGAGAAGCACTGCGCTTGTCGCACGTGCCTCCTCCATATGAAGGCCCTCGCTCATGAGTGCATACATGTGCACCGAGAGCGTACGTCCCGAAGAGAAAAGCGAAGTGGCAATCCCCGTTGCGCTTCCCGCCGTGTAGATAAGGGCCGCCGTCTCCCCCACTATTCTTCCAATGGCAAGGATGACGCCGGAGAGAATCGAGGGAAGTGCCGAAGGAATGACCACACGGAAGATCGTTCCGAGCTTTCCGCACCCGAGGGCGTACGAACCCTCCCTGAGGGAGAGCGGAACCTCCAGAAGTGCCTCCTCGGTCGTTCTCATAACGATCGGGAGGATCATGATGGCAAGAGTCAGGGCCCCCGAGATGAGGGAGTAGCCGAAGTGGAGGAACGAGGAGAAGAAGATGTAGCCGAAGAGACCGTAGACAATCGAGGGAATGCCCGAGAGAGTCTCGGCTGTCATTCTGATGAGCTTGACAACCCTTCCCTCCCTTGCATATTCCGTCAGATATATCGCTGCCGATATCGAGACGGGAAGTGCCACGATGAGGGTGATGAACATTATCGACAGGGTATTGATGATTGCCGGCATCATACTCACGTTCTCTGAGTTGTACTTCCACTGGAAGAGAGAAGGCTTGAGAGAAGGAATGCCGAGGACAAGCACGTAGCCGATGATGAGAAGAAGAAGGAAGGCCACAAGTGCCGCGGAGAGTCTTATAAGCGCGCCGAGAATACGGCTTGATCTGTGTTTCATCATTTCCTCCTCCGGCTGAGTGCACTGAACGCCAGGTTGATAATCAATATGAATACGAAGAGCACGGCTCCCGTTGCGATAAGAGCCTGTCTGTGGAGATCCGCCGCATAGCCCATCTCAAGGACAATGTTCGCAGTCATCGTCCTCACGCCCTTCAGAATCGAAGAGGGCATCACGGCCTGGTTGCCGGCAATCATGATCACAGCCATCGTCTCCCCGATACTCCTGCCTACCCCGAGGATGACGGAGGAGAGGATTCCCGACCGTGCTGCCGGAATAATGACACGGAATACCGCCTTCTCCTTCGTGTCTCCGAGCGAGAGCGCTCCGCTCATGAGTGCGGGATCGACACTTCTGAGGGAGTTCTCGCTGACAGTAATGATAGTCGGGAGAATCATGAGGGCGAGAAGAACGGATGCTGTGAGCATGCTCTTTCCGCTTCCGCCGAAGAGATGCTGCATGAAGGGAACGATCACCATGAGGCCGAAAAAGCCGTAGACAATGGACGGAATACCCGCAAGAAGCTCGACGGCGCTCCGGAGGAATTTATATATCCTCTTCGGACAGAAGAATGCCATATATACTGCACTAAGAATGCCGAGAGGGACGCCGAAAAGGATGGATAGAGCGGTAACATAGACCGAGGCGAGAATCATCGGAAGGATTCCGTAGATATCAGAAGAGGGCTTCCACTTCGTTCCGAGGAGGAACTTGAAGGGTCCTATCTCGGCAATCGTCGGAATTGCATTAATGAAGAGGAAGAGACATATCAACAGAACGGAGAGCACCGAAAAGAGTGCTCCCGCGAAGAATAATATCTCAGCTATTCTTTCTTTTTTCTTCATCAGAGGTTATCCCAGCTTGTAACAGCACCGGTGTAGATGTCCCTGACGCTCTCGGTTGTAAGACCGTCCACAGCATTCTCGTTGTTGACGATTACAGCGATGCCGTCAAGGGCGATAGCCATACCCGTAAGTCCCTTCTCGACTTCGCTTGCCTTGAGCTCTCTTGAGGCCATACCGATATCTGAAGTGCCGCTCGCTGCATCGTTGAGGCCTGTCGTCGAATCAGACTGCTGGAGAGTGATTTTGACAGACGGGTTGAGAGCCGAGTAGTTCTCGACAAGAACTTCCATCACAGGATAGACAGAGGAGGAGCCGCTTATCGTGAGAGTTCCGCTGAGGCCCTTTGATGTATAGCCTTCAGCGTCTTCCGCTACCTTGATATAGCCCTTCTTCTCGATGACAGCCTGTCCGTCAGCACTCATTACATATGAGAGGAAGTCAGCTGCGACATCCGATAGCGAGAGGTATGCAACGTTGAAGGGACGGGAGAGCTTGTACGATCCGTCCTTGACAGCCTCGACAGATGGATAGACACCGTCAATAGTGAGAGCCTTGACTTCTTTCAAAAGAGATCCGAGAGAAATGTAGCCGATGGCGTTCCTGTTGCCGCTGACAGTTGTGATTACGACGCTTGTGGATGAAGCGATCTCCGCAGTCTCGACTGTCATATCTGTCTTGACGCCGTCAACCTTCTGTTCGACGCCGACGAGTTCGATGAACGCCCCTCTTGTGCCCGATCCCTCTTCACGTGAGATTACCGTTATCTCATTATTAGATTCCTTCGCACCGTTTGCAAAAACGGAGAGAAGTACGATACCTGCTAAAAGAACAATAGAAACTAACTTTTTCATTTTTTCTTTCTCCTTGGCCCAGAATCTACCGTAGCAGGGTTAAGGAGAAAGGAAAGCTGTGTTAAATCTGTGTTAATTCAAAGCGGATGTAAAAGCCAAATCAGAAGTAGAGCTCAGACGCCGTCATAAGGACATACTTATCAGAGGAAAAATCAAAGCCCGAGGATGAGACAAAGCCCAGCGACCTGTATTCCGGAGTGCTGACTGCCCTGACCTGGCTTTCCTCTTTTTCACATTCTTCCTTCTTCATCGGATTAAGATAGAACTTGCATTCGTAGAAATCATAACCGTCCTCACGCTTCAAAACGACATCAAACTGTCCGTTTCTGTGATTTCTCCTGTCATCATACCAGTAGGAACCGAAATCAAGGACACCTTCCAGCTTACCCATATGAGCCTGACGGACAAAATACTCAAGGACAATTCCCTCGAAGCGGCAGCTGATGAAAGTATTCAGCGACGGCAGTATGTTGTTTCTGAAGAATGTCTCCTCCCCGAACGCGGCAACAAGGGAATCCGAGGCGAAGATGTAGGAGAAGTAGAACCGCATGAGATTGTCCTTAATCTCATAGAACTGTTTGCGTCCGTCTCCTGTTCTGTTGATCGGATTGACTTTGGCGATGGTTTCCATGCTGATAAGATTCTTCAGCTGCTTATCGAGAAGTCCCGAATTCGTTTCATTCAGATATGTCAGGATATCACGATAGCGCTTTTTCCCGTTCGCCAGACACTCAAGAATCCTCACATCATAGTTTTTCTGTATTTCCCTGAGCATTACATTCTCAATGTAGTTTCTCAGAATGCTGTCCTGCCCTATCAGACGCATCTCGATATTCTCCTCGACACTCTTCGAGTAGTCCAGGGAGGAAAGGACATAGGGAGAACCTCCGAACACCGAATAGAATTTGATTTTCTCCCTTACATCCTTATCAGGATAGAAGAGAGAAGCATCATAGTAGTCAAATTCCTCTACCCTCTCAATAAGCGTAAAACGTCCGAAGAGGGGATTTTCCTCCGAAAGAAGTTCCTTCATTACCGATATGTATGAACCGCAGAGTACTATTTTGATGTTATCTGAAAGATTGTCGATTATGCTCTGTAGAAATGAATCAAGCTCGTTTTTCCTGCAGCTTTCCTTCCAGAACTGATACTCATCGATCATGACGAGTATTTTCCGATTCAGGGATTTCAGATAATCGAAGAGATCGAAAATTGTATTAAAGGTTATTCCGGGCAGATTGAGAGAGAGTATGACGCTGCGGGTAAACAGAGCAAAATTCCCCTCATATGTAGTCTTTGAACAGAGATGATAGACAAGACTTACATCATACTCCTTTGCACTCTCCCTGAGGAGAGTCGACTTCCCGACACGACGTTTTCCATAAACAAGAACAGCGCCCTTTCCATCCCTGTTGAACTCGTCCCTCAGTTCTTTCAGTTCTCTCTTTCTTCCCAGGAACATACAATCTCCTTACTGAAAAAAGTTTCAGTGAATTTCTTTTCAGTGAATCCGAATTCAGTACAATAAAACTTCAAGAAGAAAGCAACAAAACAAGAAGTAAGTCTGGAAGGAACTGTTTACTGTTACCTTCAGCACAGGCGAAGGTTATTCTGTCAGCTCACAAATGTATACTTAAACCTATAAACCGCACTTTAAGTAAGGGAGTACGACCCATCAGAGCCTTTTAACTGGCAAAGAGGACAAAGATCTTGCGGCGCGCCGCCTAAGGTTTTATCCTGGAGGCCGGTGGAAATATGAAAACGGCAGCCGATTGGAAGACAGAGAATAACAGAAGGGAGCTTGAGAAAGGGTTTGAGGCCGCTTTCATTGACTCCTCTGTGGTTGCCGATGCACAGCTGAAGCCGTCCTTTCTGTCAAACATTCCGAAGGAGGGAAAGAAGGTTCTCTCAGAGCTGGAGGATCTTCTGCTCTCATGCGACAGTTATTTCATGAGCGTCGCCTTCATAACGATGGACGGAATAACACCACTTCTTGAGACGCTGAAGGAACTGGACGACAAGGGTGTGAAGGGACGTATCCTCACAACAGACTATCTCGCATTCTCGGATCCGAAGGCCCTGGACAGGCTTGATTCGCTTTCGTCCCTCGAGCTGAGGATGTTCAACTCCCATACATCAGGCTGCGGACTTCACACGAAAGGATATGTCTTCCAAAAGGACGGAACGTACAGGATAATCATCGGCTCATCGAATATCACGGCAAGGGCTCTCACTCTCAACAGGGAATGGAATACGAAGATCGTCGCAGAGGAGAACGGGGAACTGACGAAGGCCGTGAAGAGCGAATTCGAAGAGCTCTGGAGAGACGAGAACACGCATCTCTATGCTTCAGTCAGGGACGAATACCGTGAAGAGTTCGAGATAACGAAAAAGCAGAGGGAGGCGGCGCTTTCTGAAAACCCCGTCTCCTTTGAAAAGTACACACTCTCCCCCAACTCCATGCAGGTCGGCTTCATCACGAACCTGAAAAAGATAATCGAAAGCGGAGAGAACAGGGCCCTCCTTATCTCGGCGACGGGAACAGGAAAGACGTACGCATCGGCATTCGCAATGAGGGAACTCGGATACAAACACGTTCTCTTTCTTGTCCACCGAGGGCAGCTTGCAGAGCAGACGAGAATCTCCTACGAGAAGGTATTCGGCTCCTCGGTGACATTCGGCATCATGGGGGCGGGAAAGAACGAAAGGGACAGGGACTACATATTCGGCCTTGTACAGACGCTCTCGAAAGACGACACGCTGCATTCCTTCCCTCCCGATTACTTCGACGCCGTAATCCTCGACGAAGCCCACCATTCGGCGGCAGGAAGCTATAAGAAGATCCTCTCCTACTTCAAGCCGCGCCTCTGGCTCGGAATGACCGCCACCCCCGATAAGAGAGACGACAATATCGAGGGAAGGAACATCTATGAGATATTCAACTACCAGATCGCCTATGAGATAAGGCTGAAGGAGGCGATGGAGGAAAACCTCCTCTGCCCCTTCCACTACTTCGGACTGACCGACATTGCTTCGGTCTGTGACAACAGAAAGCTGACAGCCTCGGATTTCAACAGACTGGTCTCCTCAGAGCGTGTCGACAGGATCATCGAGAAGGCCGAGTACTTCGGCTGGAGCGGAAAAAGGGTCAAGGGACTTGTCTTCTGTTCTCGTATCGAAGAGTCCGTGAGACTCTCGGGAGAGTTCAACAGACGGGGCTACAGGACGATCGCCCTCAACGGCGACAGTTCTGCCGAGGAGAGAGCCAGGGCCTTTGAACGCCTCGGAGAAGACGAAGGAGATGACGCACTCGATTACATATTCTCAGTCGAGATTCTCAACGAGGGAGTAGACATAGTCGAGGTGAATCAGGTCATCATGCTGCGTCCGACACAGTCTCCGATTGTCTTCATCCAGCAGCTCGGACGGGGTCTGAGAAAGGCGAAGGGCAAGGACTACGTCGTCGTGCTGGACTTCATCGGCAACTACGACAACAACTTCATGATTCCCGTGGCGCTCTCGGGAGACAGAAGCTACAACCGTGATACGATAAAAAGGTACGTCATCAGCGGCAACAACACCATACCCGGTGCTTCGACAGTACACTTCGACAGGATTGCGAAGGAAAGGATCTTCTCTTCCATCGACAAGCTCAGCGGAATAAAGAGGATCATCAGGGAAAGCTACACTACTCTCAGGACAAAGCTCGGAAGGAGGCCGTATCTGGAAGATTTCCTCGCGCACGGAGAGGCCGACCCGATGCTGATCATAAGGGAATATAAGAGCTATCAGAACTTCATAAGAAAGGTCGATCCCCAGAACTCGATGGAACTCACCTCAGCCGAAGAGACCATCCTCGAATACCTTTCGAAGACCGTGCTCTCCGGTGTGAGGCCGTACGAACTCGAAATACTCTCCCTTCTTCTCTCCGTTCCGTTCATCACTTATGACGATATAAAGGACAGAATCCGGGAGGAATACGGATTGGAGGTGGATGACGCCACCATCACAGCCGCCGTGAAGGTTCTGAAGGGACAGTTCGTAAACAAGGACGAAGAGAGGGAGAAATACGGAGTAATCAATGCGCTCACATCCGATAAGCATACGCTCATACGCGGTACTCTCTACAGCGAAATCGAAAGAAACACGGAGTACAGAAGGCAGTTCGAGGACATAATCAGGGTCGGAAAGGAACGCTACAGGGAGAAATACCTTACACACTCCATCTCTGACGACTCCAGGTTCGTCCTTTACGAGAAATATTCGCGACGTGATGTCTCGCTCATCATAAATGAAGAGAAGGATATGTCCTCAGTCATGTACGGCAAATACAAAAGCGGCGATGACGTCTTCCTCTTCGTCACCTACCACAAAGAGACAAGCGGGGATGAGACGAGGGCGTACCTTTCGGGAAAGCCCGACTACTCGGACAGATTCGAGAACAACAGCATCTTCCTCTGGGACTCCCAGATCGGAAAGGGGCCGGAGAGCTCATATATGGATGATGTGAACGAGGCGAGAAGGAAGCATCTCCTCGTGAAGAAGAGCGACGCCGAGTCTTCTTTCTATTACATGGGACTCTTCGATGTGGAGAGAAGCTACGGCGCGAAGAAGAAGGACAACAACGGAGTCGAAAGAGATATTACCAAGGTCATAATGAAAATGCATAATAGCGTAAGAGATGATCTATTGAGGTATCTTGAAAGCAGTATCGAAAAAGAAGAAGGACTGGCATAGATCAACAACCCACGGGACAAGTCCCGGGGTATGCAGCGAAAGCGAGCATGCCCTTGTTGATTAGCCTCAGTGCTCAAGCACTACGTTACGGGAGAATGCATAGGTACCGATGGGTGTCGTCCTAGCCCTTCGCTCTACGGTCCGTGTTTAAACAGTTCTGATGGGTAGGAACGGTGATGCGG
>CAVACS010000054.1:0-15374 GCA_963587105.1 Anaerovoracaceae bacterium
GTAACACATGGACTTGCCGGAATAAGAGAACAAAGGATCTGGAGATTCTCAAGAAGCTGGGATTTGTACCTCTGAATGTATATAACGAGGGTGCTACAGGTTAGTCATATCGGTAAAAGTCTGCATGATTGTGTCTAAACTCATTGTAAAACCTCTTCCGGCAGTACCATAAGAAACCTGTCTCCTAGATAATCAGTTACCAAATACCCAACCGAATACCCAACCAAATACCCAACCAAATACCCAACCGAATACCCAACCAAATACCCAACCAAATACCCAACCAAATACCCGACAAATACGTTGGATAAATAACAATCAGAAAAAAGAAATACTTGAGCCTTCAGTTTCCGTATTGAATATATTATTTGATATCAAAAGCAATTACGCAGACATTCCAATTATCTGATTGTCATATTGCAGCTCCTGAATACCCAACCGATTACCCAACCGATTACCCAACCGATTACCCAACCGAATACCCAACTTGATTACCCAACTTGATTAAGGATTTAAACGACAAATGTCCCCCGCAGGGGACATATGGCGAAAATCTGACTTTCTTCAGATATCCCACTCTGTGACGAGACGTCCCTCTCCATCCTTGAAGGAGCCGCATGCAATGAGAATCAGGTCGACAAGCGGCCATATGCCGAGAGTCAGCCAGCCGAGGAAGACCATGGCGATGCCGGATCCTGTACGTCCGAGGTAGAAGCGGTGGACGCCGACAACTCCGAAGAAGATACAGAGAAGAAGAGCACAGAGTCTGCTCCTGCTGCTGGCTTCGGGATTACGGGGACGGGAATACTCGGGAGGGGTCTGTCTGCACCCGCATTTCGGACAGATTTCAGCATTATCAAGAATTTGTTCTCCACAGTCTCTGCAGTATTTCACTATTTAACTCCTTTACATCCTTCCGGGACATCCCGGAGGTTGATTATTTCTCAGCAGAAGCTTCATCTCCTGCTGTTTATATATAAGATGATTTTACCCTATTCGGTCGTATGCGGAAAGCCCTGAATTAAAAGGAAAAAAGAAAGTGGCCCGCTCTTGCGTTTTTTTTCCCTCTCTGCTATCGTTTCGTCAAATGAAAAAGAAGACAGTGCGATTTTCATACATAATATTATAGATCCCATAAGATACCGGTATTTGTGACCGGTATTTTTTTTGCATAGGAGTTTGCCAATAATGAAGAATTTTGAAGGACGTTCACTCTGTGTAATCGACGACTTCACGAAGGAGGAAAGACTCTACCTCTTCTCTCTTGTGAAGAAACTGAAGGAAGCTGTGAAGAACAACGACAGAGAGACAGTCGACAGCTTCCGCATCAACGACCCCGACTGGGGTATCTACGAAGTCTTCCTCGAGGACAGCACAAGGACGAAGGAAAGTTTCAGAAACGCCATCGCCTTCCATCATGCGAAGTCCACCGAGATGAGCACCGACAGTTCGTCCTTCAACAAGGGTGAAAGCTATGCCGACACATTCAACACCCTCTGCGGCTACAACAACCGCATCTTCATCATCCGCAGCAAGGTCGAAGGGGTCTGTGCATACCTCTCGAAGGAGTGCGGGGAGTATGCACAGCGTAACGGCCTGGGCTACACGCCGGTATTCATCAATGCCGGAGACGGCAGACACGAACATCCGACACAGGAGCTTCTCGATGAATACACCTTCCTCGAGGACAACAACTGGAACACCGACGAACTCCATATCGCACTGGTGGGTGACCTCTATCACGGACGCACCGTCCACAGCAAGGCCGACGGCCTCAAGCTCTGGAAGAACGTGAAGGTCGACCTCATCGCTCCGCCGGAGCTTGCAATGCCCCAGAACTACCTTCTGAAGATGAAGGAGAACGGCTTTGCAATAAGAACATTCTCCTCAATCGAAGAATATCTCGATGCAGACGACATCGCCCTCAAATGGTACTTCACACGCCCGCAGCTCGAGAGAATGGGTGAGAAGATACTCCAGAAGCAGGATGAACTGAGAGCGACGATCACCTTCCGCGAGGAGTTCATGGACAGGATCCCCGAGGGGACGAAGTTCTATCATCCCCTTCCGAGGCACAAGGTCCACCCCACGATTCCGACATTCCTCGACAAGACGCCGCTCAACGCATGGGAGAGGCAGTCGATAAACGGTATGTACACCCGTATAGTGCTGCTCGCCCTCGTCAGCGGAAAGCTCGGTGAAGAGGTTGAAGAGCATGAAAGCACAAAGGCTGCAGATACAGAATACGAGTGGATAAAGGAGGTCGAGCCGAAGAACGACAAGAAGAGAGAGATCAGCGAAGGCGTCAACCCCATCAAAAACGGCATCGTAATCGACCATATCCTCTCGGGAGAGGATCCGGCAGAGATCAGACATCACATGATTCTCATCCGCCGTGTAATGGGACTGGACGGTCTCAAGGGCGGTGAATGGGTCAGCCAGAGCTCCTCGGGTGCCTACAAGGGAATAATCTTCCGCCCGGGACACTTCGACCTCAACCACAAGGAGATCAAGCGTCTTGCAGCTGTCGCCCCGGGCTGTACGCTCAACATCATCGAGGACGGAAAGGTTGTAAAGAAGATCAGAACGAAGATGCCGCCCAGAATCTACAACTTCGACGACCTCATGTGCACAAACGAGGCATGCATCTCCAACGACACGCAGTCCGAGCATGTCGGCGCTATGTTCCTCCGCACCCCCGACGGCAGATATTCATGTGCATACTGCGGCCGCAGCCACAGCTTCAAGGAAATTTTCAGACATTAAGGAGACGGATATGGAAAAGACCAGTTACAGCAAAAGATTAGCAGAAACAGCCCTCGAGATGGGCGCAATAAGACTCAGCCCCGCTTCCCCCTTCTGCTGGGCAAGCGGCTACTATATGCCGATTTACAACGACAACAGGACACTTCTTGCCTCGGCTGAGGCGAGAGGCCTCATCGCCTCCGCATTCGAGGAGATCCTAACCTCCCTTTCCTTCGACCCGGATAACATCGCAGGAACGAGCACGGCGGGAATCCCCCATGCAACGACACTTGCCGACTCCCTCCACAAGAGCCTCTCGTATGTACGATCCTCATCCAAGGACCACGGACTGAAGAATCAGATCGAGGGACTGGGTCGGGAGAAAGGCTACAACGGAAAGAAGGTCCTCCTCATCGAAGACCTCATCAGCACCGGAGGCTCCTCCATAGCGGCTGTAAAGGCCATCCAGGAGTGCGGCGGATGTGTCCCCTACTGCCTTGCCATCTTCTCATACGGCTTCGATGCATCAAAAAAGGCCTTTTCGGAGCTGGATCCGAAGTGCGAATACAAAACGATTCTCGACTACAGCTACGTAATAGCAACAGCCGTCGATATGGGATATATAAAGAAGGAGGATGAGAAGATCCTTCTCGAATGGTCCTCCTCACCCTTCGAATGGGGAGAAAAGCACGGTTTTATGAGGGAGGTGAAATGATGAACTACAGAGAAAAGCTCATATCATCAGCAGAAAAGGAAGGCACCTCGGCATGCATGGGGATCGACCCCAGCTTTGATGCACTTCCTGAGGGATTGACCATAGACTCCTTCTTCCTCGAGCTCTTCGAGGCGATGGATAAGAGAAATCTGCGCCCTGCGGCATTCAAGCCAAATATCGGGTACTTTTCGCGTCTCGACAGACCCCTTGAGGGCTCGTTCGAGGGCTCGAAGGCACTTGCCGCCATCATAAAGGTACTCCCCGAGGACATTCCCCTCATCCTCGACAGCAAGCGCGGTGATATCGCATCCTCGTCCCTCAACTATGCCAGGGAGGCTTATGAATGCTGGAAGGCGGACTGTGTCACAGTTTCTCCATACATGGGAAGCGACAGCATAAACCCCTTCGTCCTCAATTTCCCCGATAAAGGTATCTACATCCTCCTCAGGACAAGCAATCCCGGAGGAAAGGATCTCCAGAACAGGACGATGGAGGACGGAAAGCCCCTCTACATGACAGTTGCACGCACGATTCTGAAATGGAAGGGTGAATATCCGGGCTCTGTCGGAGCAGTTGCCGGAGCGACAAACCTCACCGAGTTCAGGGACATAGCAGAGCTCTATGCTTCAGATGATGTTCCCCTCCTCATTCCCGGAGTCGGGAGCCAGGGAGGAAGCGCCGGGGATGTCATCTCCATCATGAAGGAGACAGGCTACAACAGAGCACTTGCAAGAATAAACTCCTCCTCGGCCCTCACCCATCCCTGGGCGAAGAAGAAGGAGAAGGCACCTCATAACTGGAAGGATGTATGCCTCTCCGCCATCGAGAAGTTCCTCGGGGAGTGTGCACTTTGAAGAAGACCTTCCCCTTCTCCCATAAGAGAAAAGAGACTGCCCTTGCAACTGTCAGCGGAGTTGCGACGACAAAGCCCTCCCTCATCAGACTCTTCGACACTGAGATGGACACAGATATAATAACGACGAAGTCATTCCAGATTAAACCAAACCCCGGAAACAGAGAGCCTGTCATATGCGAGGACGAGATCGGAGTATGGGGTAACAGCGTCGGTCTGAGAAACCCGGGAATGGATGAAGCCCTCCCCCAGATAGCAAAGCTCAGGGAGGAAGGGCTCAGAAAATGGCTCAACATCTCGCTCTCGGCCGACAACGAGGATGACTTCATAACCCTTGTGAAGGCATTCGGCCCCTATGCAGACTCTGTGGAGCTCAACTTCTCCTGCCCCCATGCAAAGAAGGGCTACGGCGCCTCCATCGGAAGTGACATATCTGTGGCATCCTCATACGTGAAGAAAATAGACAACGCCGTCAGGGACAGGGAGTTTCTTCTCTTTGTAAAGCTCACTCCCAATGTAGATAACATCGATGAGATAGCAAAAGCCGTACAGGATGCGGGGGCCGACGGAATCGTCGCGATAAACACAGTAGGCCCCGTTCCACATACCGAGCCCCTGTCAGGTCTTCCAATCCTCAACAACCCAATCGGAGGAAAAGGCGGTAAGAGCGGCGATGAAGTATTTTCTGTCGCACTCGACGCCGTGAAGAGAATAAGAAAAGCCGTCGGGGAGGATCTTCCGGTCATCGGAGTCGGAGGCGTCAGCGACGGAGAGAGAGCGGCATCCCTCATCGAGGCCGGAGCCGATGCAGTCGGTATCGGGAGTGCCCTCGGAAGGGTGAACCAGAAGAAGTGGAAGGAGTACCTGAGTGCAGTAAAGATGGAGGCTGAGGCCTTCCTGAGAGGTGAAAAGAGCGAGCTTCTCTCCCGGACATATCTCAGCTCCGTGCGCAGAATGGAGTACCACCCTCACAAAGTCGAGAGTGTGAAGCTGCACTCCCCGGACACGATGATCCTCACACTCGAGGGAAAAGTCGACAACTTCAAAGCCGGCGAGTTCGTCTTTCTCTGGCTTCCCGGAGTCGGCGAAAAGCCCTTCTCCCTTGCCCTCACGAGCCCTCTGACCTTCATAATCAAGAAGCGCGGCATATTCACATCGTCTCTTTTCGAGAGAATAAAGGAAGGTGACACCATCTACATAAGAGGACCGTACGGAGGTGAAGCCGAGACGAAGAAGACGAAGAAGGCGCTTCTCATTCTCGGAGGAACGGGAGAGGCTGTCGCCTCACCGCTCTCCGAAAAGCTTGAAAAGGACGGCGTGGAGCTTTCATTCCTCGTCGGCACAAGCGTCGACGGCGGGAGGGGTATTCTCGAGGATGTTCTCTCCGGGAAGGGTGACTACAAATGTATTCCGGACGAAGGAAAGGTCGGAAGGGTTCTGGAATACATTGTCCCCGAAATCGGACGCCTTCTCTCGGACGGCACCACCCTGGAAGATATCTCCTTCTATCTTGTGGGCCCCGAAATCTTCATGAAGAATGCCGCATCACGCCTCAAAGCCTCGGGAGTTCTTCCAGAGATGATCCTCGTCAGCATGGAGAAGAACACGATGTGCGGAGTCGGAATGTGCGGAGAATGCGCGTGCGGCTCGAGACTCGCCTGCCAGTGGGGAACCTTCTTTTCTCTCTCATTTCTTGAAAAGGAGGGTGTACTTTGACAGACCCCCACGTCCACTTCAGAGATTTCGACGAGAAGAGGAAGGAGACCATCCTTCACGGAATGAGGACGGGACTCGAGGCCGGATTCAACATCTTTCTCGATATGCCGAATACAAAGCCCCCTCTCACATCCCGCGAGAATGTGATGAGGAGGCTGGAAGAGGGAGAGAAGGCCGTCCGGAGTCTCACCTCAGAATACGGTGACACCGACATCCACTACTCCGTCTATCTCGGCCTCACATCAGACGAGAGGGAGACAGCGGAGATGACAGAGCTCTACAACGAGCTCTTTCCCCGCGTATGCGGTCTCAAGCTCTTTGCTTCCCAGTCCACGGGCAATATGGGAATTGTCGAAAAGGATGCACAGAAGAGGATCTATTCTCTCCTCTCCTCCCTCGGCTATAAAGGAGTTCTAGCAGTACACTCTGAAAAGGAAAGTCTCTTCAGAAGCGGAGAGAGCCGCCATTCTGCATCCCGTCCCGCAGAAGCAGAGGTGGAGAGTGTATCTGATCAGATAGAAGCCGCCCTCTCTTCGTCCTTCAGGGGAAACCTCCATATTGCACACATATCTACAAAAGGGGCATTAGAACTGGTTAGAGAAGCGAAAAAGGACGGAATGAGGATCACGTGCGGCGCAACTCCACACCACTCGCTTCTCACCCTCTCTGACGAAGGAATCTTTACGAAAATGAACCCTCCCCTCAGAGACAGGCGGGACAGGGACGCTGTCATCGATGGCCTCTTCGACTCCACAATCGACTGGGCCGAGAGCGACCATGCCCCTCATACAATGGAGGACAAGCTCAACGGGGCCTCCGGGATCCCGGGATTCGAGGGAATGCTGAGACTCATCAGATTTCTCAGGAGTGAAGGAATGGATGAGGAGAGACTGAACGATCTCTTCTCAGATAATGCCCAGAAGCTCTTCTCCCTTCCCTGGAAGAGTGAGAGAGTTCCGCTTCTGATCAGTGACGAAATGATTGAAAAGGCCGGACGGGAATACCCGTATTCGGCATGGAACCGGGTCTGAAAGCAGGAGTATATAGATCTCTCTGCGGCGAAGATGCATCCCCTGCGTTGAATCAGAGTTTCTTCTGCTGTCTGAGCCATATATGCATGACAAGCGACGAAGGAAGAAGTTTGACAAGTCTCACCTGCAT
The DNA here is from genome assembly GCA_963587105.1 of Anaerovoracaceae bacterium. Taxonomy (GTDB): domain Bacteria; phylum Spirochaetota; class Spirochaetia; order Sphaerochaetales; family Sphaerochaetaceae; genus Ornithospirochaeta. Next base: position 7,191 of record CAVACS010000054.1, read on the forward strand.
TCTTACAGGGAAGCCGAGAATCGATGTCGTCCGTCCCTTTTCCAGGTCCTTCATGGCTTTTTCAACGACATCCCTGCTCTCATAGTATCTGTCGTAGTAAACTATCGTAGTGTTGTCCCTGACGGCACGGTCGAAGAATTCGGTCTTTATCCACCCCGGGCATACGCATAAGACATGTATGCCTCTCTTCTTCAGCTCGGCTCCGAGCGCGAGGGAGAAGGAGAGCACGAAGGCCTTCGATGCGGCATATGTTGCAATGTACGGCACAGGCTGATGGGAGGAGTTGGAGCCCAGGTTTATTATGAAGGAGCCCTTCTCCATAAAAGGAAGAACAGTGCTTGTAACTGAGACAAGGGCCCTGTCATTGAGATCGACTATTCCCTCCATCTCCTCACGGCTGCTCTCCTCGAATGCCTTGAAGAGGCCGTATCCTGCGGCGTTGACAAGGGCGCCGACCTTCACGCTTTTCTCTCTCAGCATATCCTCAAGGACGGAAACGCTATCCTTCAGTGAGAGATCAAGAGAGAGAGGGACGATTTTCGTCTTTGCACTTCTTCCAAGCTCCTCGAGTCTCTCCTTTCTTCTTGCTATTACCCATATCTCGTCAAAGGAGTAATCCCTGTCGAGGGCGAGAACGAAGTCCCGTCCCATCCCCGATGATGCACCTGTTACGACGGCTATGCTCATTTCCCGCCTCATCACTCATAGTCGGACTGTCCGATGAACTCCCTCAGGATGGAATCCGACGGAACAAATACCGATGACACAGGATAGACGTTCTCCAGAAAGGCCAGAAGACGACGTGCAAGCGTGTACGCCTCGCCCTCCTCTCTCTTGACCGATGTAAGAAGAGGTCTGACGAAAGGAGTAAGGACTGCGATCTCGTAGTCGAGTGCGCTGTTGAACATCACGTCGGCGTTGTTCTGGTTGGGGAATATATGACGGCTCTCACCGCGGGTGACGCTCGGCCATATGTTGAGTGTCCTCACGGCACTCATGCTGCGGCTTCTGTAGTCTCTTAAGAGCCTCCTGAGGAGTCTGTTGTCAGAGGTCGAGACACGATTCGAGTCATCGAGGTTGAGCTGTGTAAGAGCTGAGATATATACACGGTAGACATATCGCTCATCGATGCACGAAGTAATCTTGCGGTTCAGGGCGTGTATACCCTCCACAACGATTATCGTCTTCTCGCCCATTCTCACCGGAACGGGGGAGAATGTCGTTATATGGGTGTTGAAATCGTAGGACGGGAGATTTACGCTCCGGCCCTCGACAAGCTCGGACATGTTCCTGTCGATGAGCTCGACGTTGAGAGCCTCCAGTGCCTCGAGATCGGGCTCGCCCTTCTCGTCCTTCGGTGCCTGCCAGGGCGGATTGTAGTAGTCGTCGAGACTGAGCTTGAAGGGCTCGAAGCCCAGAAGCTTCAGCTGCTCGCAGAGTCTCTTTGCAAATGTCGTCTTACCCGAAGAGGACGGCCCCGCGACGAAGACGATTCTCGCTCTCTTTTCTGCAACGGCATCGGCTATCGACGCAATCTTTCGTCTGTGGAGATCCTCGCTGAGCTTTATGTACTCGGTCATTCCGCCCTCGATATTGAGTCTGTTCATCTCTCCCAGGCTTCTCACTCCCAGCACGCTTCCCCATCTCTTGTATTCCTCGAAGACACTGAAGAGAAGCGGATTATCCCTGAGGGGAGCTATCTCCCTGATGGATGACGATGTCGGATAGCGCAGCAGCAGGCCCTTTTCAGAGTATCTTCTGAGCTCGAAGACCGAGAGCAGCGCTGTATTCTCCACCAGAGGCTCGTAGGAAACCTGTGCGTAGCCGTTAAGGCGGTAGATGTAGGTGCATGAGTCGTTTCGTGACGAGAGAAGAAGAGCCGTATCACGGCGTCCGAGGGACAGGAATGTATTCTCCGCATCCTCGCCGCTCATGGCAACATACTCGATTTCACGAGCGTCTTCCACAAGAGAGCGCATCTTCTTCTCGATCGCCTCTACATCCTCATCCGTGATGCTCCCGTCATCGGAGAACGAGAAATAGTAGCCGTCGCCGAGGGAGTGTCCGATCACGAGAGTGCGGTCGGGGAAGCACATATAAGACGAAAGAGAGAGCAGGAAGCAGAGTGAGTGACGGTAGATCCTGCGTCCCAGAGCATCGAAGACATGTATGGGCTCGAGGGCCGACGAGCACAACAATCTCAGTCCGAGCGGAGAAGTCTCTCCGTTTACAAGAGCACCCACGACAGGGTTCGTGTGATAATCATAGCTCTGGTTCTTTTCAATTACCCCGAGCTCTGTCAGGGCCGTATGAACTGTCGAAAATGGAGGAAGAGAGATGCTCTTCTCTCCGAACTTCACTTCTATTCTATCCATTGAAGTATTATCGTCAGTGTCTCCGCTCTTTGCAACAAAATGTTGCACCCGTCTCTTTCTGCCCGTTATCTCACTCTATGAAGAGTCTATTCTGGAACCGGCTCTCGGCGGAAGATTAGCCTCCCCGCGCCGCTTTGCGATCAATGATTCTCTTTTTCCTGTAACTTCTTCTAGTTCAATTTCAGTTTCTGAATTACCATAGTCAAGGAGCGGGAAGAAGGTGTTTATGGAAAGAGAGGACTTACTTAATCTCAGCATGTTCAAATCCTACGATATAAGAACGAGGGAAGAGAATCTTAACCCTCAGACTCTCAAAAGGCTTCTTGATGCCACCATCTTATATATCAAGGAAACAGTGCCGTCAGAAAGTGTTGTGCTCGGCCATGATGCAAGGCTCGGTGTTCCGGCTCTTCTTGAGGAGGGCCTCTCTCTTTTTCCTCTCTATGGTATCGACGTTGTCGTCAATCCTCTGACAATCTCCACACCCCAGTTCTACTACGCCGCGATGCAGAACAGATCCTCTGCCGCAGTTATGTTCACAGCAAGTCATAATCCCGGCTCTTACGTCGGAATGAAGATTCTTCTGCCTTCAATGGTTCCCGTCTCCTATGACAGCAGTCCGGGGGGCGGAATAAGAAGAATCAAGGAACTATACAAAGAGGGTAAGGCACCGTCTATCGGGAAAAGACGGGGAAGAGTGCGGATTAAAAGCTATCTCGACGAATATATCGACTATTCACTCCTGCTCTCGAAGACAGAGAAAGACTCCCTTTCAGGGTTGAGAATCATGTGTGACTTCCTGTCGGGAGCTGCAGGGTGCGAGATAACACAGGCCCTCTCTTATGCCGGAGCCGATATAAAGGCGCTCCATCTCATCCCTGACGGACGTTTTCCATCGGGAGATCCAAATCCCATCATCCCCTCGTCGATAGAGAGCGCGAAAAGGGAGATGACGGAAGGCGATTATGATATCGGCCTCCTCTTCGACGGGGACGGTGACAGAATGGACACTATGATGCCGTCTTCGGCGCAGCTTGCTCCATCGTTCAACTTTTCGATACTCCTCAGGGAGATAGCACCGCTGTATAAAAATACATTCCCGTCGATCAGGACCTATGCAGATATAAAGGCAAACCCGGTTGCCGTAAAGGCGCAGGCAGGAATGAGTGATGTCGGCCTTATCAGAAACGGACACTCCTTCATAAAGGAGACGCTCTATAAGGAAGCCGGGAAAGGCTGTGTTGCAGCAGCGGAGGAAAGCGGTCATTACTATATGAATTTCCCGTACAACATCAATGATTTCTCCTCAGGCTTCGCCGCAACGGAGAACACACTCTTCTTCGCCCTTCTGACAGCCAGGATGATGAAGGAGAATCCCGGTCTCTATAAAAAGGCTCTCGAAGAAGAGGAGAGAACAGTGCGCGAGCGGGAATGGACACTCCATTTCGAGAATCACGCGACTATGGATCTCGTTCAGGATAATATAAGGAGAGAGCTTGAGAACGCGGGCTTCTCCTCGTACGACACATCCTTCGACGGCAAGAACCTAGATGCCCTTTTATTCAGATATAACCTTCCGCTCAGGATAAGAGAAGACACCCCCCTTGACGGAGAGTGGGTGCAGGTAGTGCAGAGAGAAAGCAGGAGCGAAGATAATATCCTGAGATGGGAGATTACAGGATCGGATGAAAGTGCAGTCAGGAAGGCAAAGAGATCAGTCGATGACTGCCTGAAAGACTACCTTTGAGCTGCCGTCTCCATGCATCAAAAAGGCCGTACTTGAAAGTGAGGCCATATCCTCAGCTGATTATCTTCAAGCCGCCGACTGCTATTCTCTTTCCGCTTTCCTTGTCGAAGAGACAGACTGCGCTTCCTGTAATATCACAGGAGACGACTTCGTCAACGTTGTAATCGATAGCTCCGAATATGACCGAGGAGATTATCTCATCTTTGACCCTGACCTTCACAGTAGTCTCCATGCCGGAGGGAAGTGTGGAGTATATCTCGGCCTTGATCTTACCACTCTCGCTTATAGTGACGGCTTCCGGCCTTATGCCGATGACAACATTTTCCTTCTCTACCCTGTAATCTTCCTCTGATGAAAAGAGTGCACTGTGTCCCAGAAAGTCGACACGGATTTCTCCTCCCTCCCCCGCAGCCTTTGCATCTATGAAGTTCATCGTGGGGTTACCGACAAAGTCCGCAACAAAAATATTATTCGGGCGTGAATAGACGGTGAGAGGAGGATCATACTGCTGCAGAACCCCCTTCTCCATAAGACAGATTCTTGTTGCAAGCGTCATGGCTTCAAGCTGGTCGTGCGTGACATATATGAAGGTCGAGGATGTGTCCGCGTGAAGTCTCTTGAGCTCCGTTCTCATTTCGCTTCTGAGTTTTGCGTCAAGGTTCGAAAGCGGCTCATCCATGAAGAGCACCTGGGGCTTCGGGGCTAAGGTACGTGCGATTGCAACCCTCTGCTGCTGGCCTCCCGAGAGCTCCGAGGGGTAGCGCGATACGAATTCCTCGATTTTCAGCATCCTGAGCATCTCGCTGACACGAGTGGCGATATCATCCTTCTTCCACTTGAGGTTTTCCAGGCCGAATGCAATGTTCTGGTAGACAGTCATATGAGGCCAGAGTGCATAGTTCTGGAACAGAAAGCCTATGTCCCTCTTTGCCGGAGAGATGTTTATCCCGCATTCGGAGTCGAAAACAACCCTCTCTCCGATGGTTATTCGTCCTTCAGTGGGTGTTTCCAGTCCTGCGATCATCCTCAGCGTCGTGGTCTTTCCGCAGCCGCTCGGACCCAGCAGTGTTATGAAATCATGTTCCTTTATATCAAGAGAAAGATCATCGACTGCAACGAATTTATCGAAGCGTTTTGTAATATGTTCCAATTTAATTTCCGGCATATCAACCTCCTACGCCTTTATCTATGCTGGCACCGGTTAATTTGTTGACTATGAGATTAATCGAGAGGACCGTGATAACAATCAGGAGATTAAGTGCATTTGCACTCTGATCACACCATACCTGCCAGTATTCAAGAAGAGTCGTCATCAGATAGATGGATCCGGAAGAAAGCAGAGTAAACAGTGAGAGCTCCCTCATGCATGAAGTGAACGGGAGAAGATATCCCGAGATGAAAGTCGACTTCTGTATGGGGAAGATAATCCTGAGCATTCTCCTGTACCATGGAACGTTCACGATCAGTGCCGCTTCCTCTATCTCTCCCGAGAGCTGCAGCATTGCATTTATGCCGCTGCGGGACGCAAAGGGAAGGTATTTGATGGAGCCGACAAGTATCAGGAGGCCCATTGTTTTGCTTATTCCCATCTTTGCCCCTATTGCAAGAAACGCAGCACCCAGCGCCATCGACGGCATAAGGTACGGCAGGAATGCTAGGTTGTCTGCAAGCTTACTGAGCTTCGAACCCCTTCTCTTTGCCACGGCATACCCGATCAGAATACCCGTTGTTCCTGCAATCAATGAGCAGCTTACCGAGAGTATGAGACTGTTTTTGAAGGCCGACCACACCTGACGCTCGAAGAAGAGGCCGTGGAGGCCGTTGTTCTTCGGATAACCCGGGTCAATCCAGTACTTGAGTGTGAGGTTAGTGTAGTCTCCCGGTATATCTGTACAGGATTCGAGTGCAAAGGAAACAAGCGGCATGAATGAACAGAAGATACATAAAAGGATGAGGATGACCTCAAACAGGTACTTCCATCCTCCGAGTTTTATGTAGGAAATCTGTCCGCTCTTTCCTGTTACCGTCGTAAATGATCTGCGGCTTCCTGTTATATACTGGTTGATGCCGAGGATAACAAGACCGAACACGATCATGAAGAGTGCCATGATGTAGCCCTGGCCGTACCAGCCGCTGTTTATGAACTGCTTGAGGGTGGTGGTGAGTACGCTGAATCCCTTTGCACCTCCCAGAAACTGCGGAACTGCGTATGCACTCATACTGCTGGAGAAAACAAGGAGGAATGTCGAAAGCAGTGCGGGCATGACAATCGGCAGTGTAATGCGCCTGATGATCTTACCCCTTGATGCTTTGAGTATGGTTGCTGCCTCCTCGAGGTTTGCATCCATATTCCTGAGAATTCCGCCTATCAGAATATATGCGAACGGAGCGTAATGGAGACCGAGCACTATTGCACACGGGACAAGACCGTATACGAAGTTTTCACTGACTGTTATTCCTGTCAGGTAGTAGAGCATTCCGCTCTGGTAGGAACCGATGTACGGATTCTGGAAGAAGTTCTTCCAGAAGGTTGCAATGGTCCATGAGGGCATCATATAGGGGAAGATGAAGACAGTGGAGATGAATTTCTTTCCCCTCATATCTGTTCTTGTAATGAGAAATGCGACGATTCCTCCGTAGAATATTGCGATGAACGATGCCAGAAGGGACATGAGGACGGCGTTTCTGAGAGGAGCCCAGAAGTATGTGACGCTCATCGACGAGAAGAGCATACGGTTCCAGTGGAAGAGTGTCAGGGACCCGACCTTCTTTCCGAAGAGCTCGGGATAGAGCAGATCGGCTATGTTGACGGTTATCGTATCCTTGATAAGAAGAATCAGGGGATAAACTGTAAAGAAACCAAGAATGCCGACTGTCAGGGTGAGTATTATATTCTCGGGCTTCGAGAAGAACTCCTTTGCCCTGTACCTCAGCTTCCGCTTACGGCCCTTTTCTTTTGAGAATATAGTCATTCGGTTATTCTCCGCATTGACAAGAGGGGCAGAAAGCCCTGCCCCCTTGAGTGACGTGAAGTAATCACTTCTTTGCTATCTCGCTGTTGACGAAGTCTGTTACTGCCGACTTGTTGACCATGATAAAGGAAGCATCCTCGCTGACAAGGCAGTCCTTCCAGAATGTTATATCCCTGTCGCCTTCCGCCGCCCCGATATCAGGATTGGATGAGTAAGCGCCGAGAATGTCTGTGCCTCTGCCGCCCCATGGAGCAAAGCCTTCGCTGCTCATGAGATAGTTGATGAAGAGCATTGTTGTATAAGGACGCGGACACTTTGCCGTCATCTGTACATACATGGGATACATGAAGCCCGAGAAGGGGTTGATCTGTGCTTCTGTGAATGCTCCGATAGTCAGGTTGCCCTTGATAGACGGATCTACATCTCTGAACTTCGAAAGAACGAAGAGCCCGAGGCACCCCTCGCTGTCCGCCTTCGCCATCGTCTGACAGATTGTCGTGTCGGAGGAGATTGAGAAGTTCACGTTTGCTATAAACTCGGCAACCCACTTGTAACCTGCATTCTGGTATGTTCCGAGCTCGATATCCTTTCCGTAGTAATCCTTATATGCCTGAGCAAGCTTTTCAGACCAGAGAGGGCTTGTACACATGATGAGGAAGTTCATGTTGACCTGTTCAGCTGTCGGGTTCTTGAAGAAGACCTTGTCCTTGAGGGAGGCTTCTGTCAGCTGCCAGACATTCGTGATCACAGGAGCATTATCCCCGATGTTGTTCCAGATGAAGAGCTTGTTGATGTACTGGTGTACAAGAGGAAGAAGGTCATTCTCATCCACCTTGTCGCTGAGTGTGGAAGGAACATAGTTGAGCATGATGGATGAGTTCTGTCTGTAAATTGAAAGCTGTGCGCCGTCCTGGATCATGACCATCGATGCAACCTTGCTGCCGCCTCCTGCAGCTTCCTGGAAAAGTGTTGTATAGATGTCGGTATCATTCATCTTTGTTCCCGCGGCATTTGCGTCGCTGAGGTTGAGCTGGGTGCCATAGAGTGCAACGAAGTTGGAAACAGCCTGTGCAATACGGGATGTATTTCC
>CAVACS010000055.1:0-14839 GCA_963587105.1 Anaerovoracaceae bacterium
TCAATGAATACGGGATTGACAACAACATAATAGAGGCAATCGTCAAGGATTATAATGAAAGGGACAATAACTTCAGCCTTGAAAGAAATCTGCCTTCACCCTTCGTAAGGAGAGGTCCCGGAAGACCTAAGAAGGATAACCCTGAAGTAGAGAAAGTGCCGAAGAAACGAGGAAGGCCACAGGGTTCAAAGAACAAGAAAACTCTCCTGAGAGAGCAGAAGGAACAGGAAAAGTTGAATCCTCCTCAAAAGAGAAAGCCGGGAAGACCAAGGAAAGAAGGTACCTGATTCAGTGAGTTTTCGTGTAATAATTCTGGAGATTCAGGTTTATAGGGATACAGAAACAGAAAAGATATGTACCGACGAAAAGACAGGAATAACATCATATCGTCTGCGTCGAGAAAAAGGAGAGATCCCGGTATGGTCGTAAGCCGGCTTCAGAAGGACGGTGCTGCCAGCCCTCCAGAGCGCACAGAACAGTCTGAAAAGGAAATAGAGGCTCATAGAGAAGAAGAATGAAACAACGGCACAGCTTTATTTTTTCTCGCTTCCTGCATTCTTCTTTTTCTTCTTCCCGTGAGTCACTTCACTCAGGCAGAGGTATTCCCTGTTGATCTTGTCAACATCGGCAACGAGAGCGTCTCTCTTCGCTCTCGCTTCCTCAAGCGTGAGGGAATCGAAATCCGTGAGAAGTGATTCGTAGCCCTTCTCCGCAGCCCAGAGTTCACCCGCGGCATCTGCGTGCAGCGTCCTGTTGTCATCGTCGCGGAAGTTGGATGTATAGAGATTGAGAGAAAGCGAGGAAAGCGTGACGAAGCTTGTCACGATATTGATCTGGAGGTTTCCGTGAAAGAAGAACGATATGATTCCGACAGACGAGACAGCCGTCAGGATTATATCGAGCACCTTCAGCGTCTGCACCTTGTTCTGGAGCCTGTGGCATATAGCCCACTGGTTCTTTGCCGCCGTCCTGACTTCATCCTTGAGGTGAACCACCTGCTCCTTCAGCTTCTCTTTGTCGTCCATTCTTCGTCTCCGCCGCTATTGTATAACAAAACCTTTTAATATTACAGCCGTTGAGAAAAGAGATCACATCAGTCCTTGTTGAAGAGATCCCTTGTGTAGACCTTCTCCCTCACATCGTCTAGAGAGGAGTCGTAGCGGTTTGCGATTATGGCCCCGCTCTCCTTCTTGAAGAGGGAGAGGTCGTTGACGACAAGGCTTCCGAAGAATGTGGATCCGTCCTCAAGCGACGGTTCATATATAATGACCTCGGCTCCCTTCGCCTTGATTCTCTTCATAACACCCTGGATGGAGGACTGGCGGAAGTTGTCCGAGCCCGTCTTCATCGTAAGACGGTAGACACCGACGACTGTCCTCTTCTCCTTATCCGGATTGAAGCTTTCATTCCTCTCGTAGGCTCCCGAGAGTGCGAGAACCCTCTCGGCTATGAAATCCTTGCGTGTCCTGTTTGATTCGACAATGGCGCGTATGAGATTCTCGGGAACATCGGCATAGTTTGCAAGAAGCTGCTTCGTGTCCTTCGGAAGGCAGTAGCCGCCGTAGCCGAATGAGGGGTTGTTGTAGTAGTTGCCGATTCTCGGGTCGAGACATACCCCTTCTATGATATCCTTTGTATTAAGGCCCTTCATCTCGGCATAGGTATCGAGCTCGTTGAAATAGGAGACTCTGAGCGCAAGGTACGTGTTTGCAAAGAGCTTGACGGCCTCGGCCTCGGTCGAACCCATTATGAGGACGGGGATATCTTCCTTTTCAGCCCCGCCGACAAGAAGAGAGGCAAAGGAGGCGGCCTTATCTCTGAGCTCTTCGTCGGATCCCACGATGATGCGGCTCGGATAGAGATTATCGTAGAGTGCCCTGCTCTCTCTCAGAAATTCGGGACTGAATACTATGGAAAGACCGTATTTTCTTCTCAGGCTCTCTGTGTATCCTACGGGGACTGTGCTCTTTATTACAAAGACAGCATCCCTGTTGTACTCAAGTGCCGTCTCGATGACACTCTCTACAGCAGATGTATCGAAGAAGTTGAGCCTGGTGTCGTAGTTCGTGGGAGCCGCGACGACAATGAAGGAGGCATCTCTATAAGCCTCCTCTGCGTCCGTTGTAGCCGAGAGATCAAGCGTCTTCTCCTTAAGGTACTTCTCGATGTATTCATCCTGGATGGGAGAGATGCGCTCATTTATGAGCCTCACCTTCTCTTCGACTATATCTATAGCCTTCACGCTGTTCGTCTGTGAGAGGAGCACTGCAATCGAGAGTCCTACATATCCTGTTCCTGCAACTGTTATCTTCATTTACTTTTCCCCCTTTTCATGACAGGGTACAATATATACGGGAAAGATGGAGTCAGCAAGTCTCTGTAATGCCTCTGTAGCTCTCTCTGAGCGTCTCCCATCCCTCTATTGTCCCTATATCATAGCGCCGCCCCGGCATGAGGAAGGCATGAACAGTGCTCTTTCGGCATAGATACGATACAAAAGAGCCGGGGGCGTCTGTACTTATACCCTCCGCTATCGCACTCTCGAGAAGCGGAAGGTCCGCCCTCGTATAGTAGTAGAAGGGAGGAACAGCCCAGAAAGATGGTGGATTCTGAGGCTTCTCCTCCATTGATATGACACGGTCATTCCCGTCGACAAGGCAGACTCCCGTACGTCTGAGTTTTTCCGTGTCGCCCTGATAGTGCCTCATTATACAGCTTGTCTTCTTATCGAGTGCGTAGGAGAGAAATGAGCGGAATGAGAAATCAAGAACATTGTCGCCGGCAATGACGAAGATGTCGTCATCGATATGTGCGCTCCTGATTACGTATTCGATATCTCTCAGGGCGCCGAGCCTTGTCTCGTTGCTCTCTGTTGAGTCGTCAAGAACAGTAATACCCTCCCTTTTTTCACTCCACTCGAGAAATGCTGGATAGAACTTATGGTTCGTGACTACGAATATGTCGCGAATGCCCGAGGCCTGTATGTCGTCTGTGAGCCAGTCGATTATGCTCTTTCCACCGACTGGAAGAAGAGGCTTTGGAAAATTGAGTGTCAGAGGGTACATCCTCGTTGCGTACCCCGCGGCAAGAATGACGGCCTTCATAGTCTCTCTCCTGTGCCGTCGGCACTCTGAGCCGTATGGAATGAGAACTTCCCGGTGAGGGAGGGAAAGGAGCTGAGGTATTCATCCGTCACTTTTCTCTCTATCTCATCTCTCTTATCCGGATCGATGAGGGCCATGCAGCAGCCCTTGAACCCCGCACCGGAGAAACGGCCGCCGTAGATGCCGTCAGTCCTTCTCATTATCTCATAGAGCGTCTTCAGTTCATCCGAGCCGCATTCATAGTTGTAGATACTCGACCATCCGCTCTCGAATACAAGCTCTCCGTATCTTTCGATATCACCCTCTCTCCAGAGCTCTGCTCCCTTACGGGCACGCTGGAACTCACTGTAATAGTGTTCGGCCCTCCGTCTCCATACCTCGGGAAGCCTCTCGCGGAAGGAAAGGAAGACCTCGTAGGGGACATCTCTGAGTCTTGTATCGCTGAAGGAGCCGTATTCAAGTCCGCTGTAGGAAAGAAGAGCATATGCCGCGGCCTTGCACTCGTCCTGTCTGAGATTGTACTTCGAATTCTTGAGACTTCTCTCGAGTCCGGAGAAGAATATTGCAATACTGTACTTCTTCATCGACGGAGGCGTGGCTATCAGATCATACGAATCATCCTTTGTATCGAGATAGAGAAGATGGTCCTTCTTCGAGAGCACCTCCGAGCTCTGGTCGAGCTTGCCGCACGAGACTCCGACATACTCGTTCTCGGCCCTCTTTGCCGTCTCTATCATCTCCCCGGGCGTAAGCGTTATTCCGTTGACCTTCGTCAGTGCGGAGAGAAAGCATATGATGACGGAGGCCGATGATGATAAGCCTCCGATGGGGAGAGAGCCCTCGATGACGCCGGAGAGTCCCCTTGTAAGCTTATACTTCTCCCCCAGCACCTTTGCAGCCCCCCTGAGGTGGTCGGCCCAGTCGCCCTCCTTCTTCTCCGGAACGGCGGAGACGAAGAACTGTGCACGCTTTGGAAAGTTCAGCGACTGCACCTCAACAACTCCGTTGTTCTTCGCCTTATATGCCATGTGGATTCCCTTGTCGATTGCAAAGCCGTTGATGACTCCCCACTGGTGGTCTATGTGGGCGCCGAGGGGGCTTATTCTGTAGGGACAGAACGAGACGTCATCCGGACTCTGATGATATAAGTTTTCATATACTTCGATTGACTTCACTTTTTCTCTCCTTTGTAGAATTCCTTATACCAGAGGGCAAAGCGTCTGAGGCCCTCCCTGAGGGGAGTATGGGGCGAAAAACCGAAATCCCTCTCGAGGTCGGATGTGTCGGCATAGGTGACTGCGACGTCGCCCTTCTGCATCGGAACAAGTTCCATGTGTGCCTTTATGTCAAAGGAAGAAGGAAGAACCCCTGCTCCGATCAGCTCCTCGGAGAGAATCGAGACGAAATCGAGGAGGTTCTCGGGAGAGCTGTTTCCGATGTTGTAAATCTTATAAGGCGGAAGAGGAAGTCCGTCATCCCCGTCCTTCTTCTCCGCTGGGCGCTTCATGACCCTTACAACCCCTTCGACGATGTCGTCGATGTATGTAAAGTCACGGCGGCAGTTGCCGCGGTTGAATATTTTGATGGTCCCGCCCTTCACAAGCTTATCGGTGAAGCTGAAGTAGGCCATATCGGGACGCCCCGCAGGACCGTAGACAGTGAAGAACCTCAGCCCGGTGGACGGGATGTTGTAAAGCTTCGAGTACGCATGAGCCATGAGCTCGTTGCTCTTCTTCGTCGCTGCATATAGTGATACAGGGCTGTCCACCTTGTCGAGCGTAGAATATGGAATTGTGCTGTTGGAGCCGTAGACAGAAGATGAGGATGCATATACAAGGTGCTGTGTGCCGTATCTTCTCACGGCCTCCAGGATATTGAAGAAGCCGACGATGTTGCTCTCTATGTATGCATCGGGATTCTCGATTGAATATCTGACGCCGGCCTGCGCTGCAAGGTTGACCGTTATGTCCGGCTTGTAGCGTTCATAGATGCTGAAGACGAAGTCCTTCTTTGCGATATTACCCTTCTCGAAGACGAAGGACGGGGAGGAAAGAAGAGACGAGAGTCTCCACTTCTTTATATTCACATCATAGTAGTCGTTCATGCTGTCAAGGCCGATGACAGATGCACCTTCATCGATAAGGCGCTTCGAAAGCGCAGAGCCTATGAAACCGCATGAGCCTGTTACAAGTACACTCTTTCCTCTTAAATCCATTTGTTTTCCTTTCCTCCCTTTGCGATTCAACAGCAATGATTGTACAACGCCTTCTTTCTCCCGTCCAAGGGAATATTGAGACTGCTATTTCAACCTCTCTCTTCATCAGAAGAACGGGATGAGCGGACTCGACATCTTCATCCCGTCATCACTCAGCTGAAGAAGCCCTCATCCCCGAGACGGGAAGCAAAGGTTTTTACGTACTTTCCGTCAGCTTCCGGCCACTGGAAGCCGAGGCGGTAGAGTATCTGGAGAGTCAGCCTGTTGTCGATACTCTCCACGCCGTTCTCCACATTCTCCTTCCCGCTCTTCGAGGTCGAATAGGTCATGAGAGCGCTCACCTTATCCGAAAGAGCGGGATTGTTGAGTGCTTCGGAGAGCCTCTTCTCGAATTCGTCCTCTTCTACGAACTCCATTCTTCCGTCAATCTCGAAGAGAATCGTCTCGAGGTGGCAGAGGTGGGGGTTCGAAGGCATGAAGGTTATGCACTTATCGGGGGTGGAGGAGAGAAGAATGACTGCCCGTGCCGTACTGTCCACAGGAGATATGTCGAAAACCTCGTCTGCACTGCTGTATGGAAGTGCGCCGAGTGTGAGATATCCCCTCAGCATCCTCATGAAGCCGTTGGATTCGTAGTTTTTCTGGAATATACCGTCAGAAAAGCGCGGGGAGAGATTTCCAACCCTCATCACCTTAGCCCTGAGGCCCTTCTCGAGCACGGCATTGTAGACGGCCATCTCGGAGAGGAACTTCGACTTTACATACTGATTCTCCCTGACACTCTGTCCCCCGTAGAGGAAGTGCTCGGTGAAGAAGAATCTTTCCCCCTCCGGTGAGGAGTAGCCGGCAGTGCTCTCAGTCGAGATGTGCACAAGAAGTGCGTCATTCCTCACTGCCCACTCTATGATATTCTGTGTCGAGTCGACATTAACCCTCTCTATCTCGTCGTCGTGTGCAAAGTGCTTGACAGATGCAAGGGCGTTGAATACTGTCATTCCCTTTCTCTCGAAGGAGTCAAGAGCGTGGGGATCGAGAGCATCCTTCTCGAGTATTATGATCCTCTTTCCGATAAGAGGAAGAAGCTCTTCCATGCGGTAGTAGGAGAGAAGAGCCTCTAGTCTCTTCTCAGCCCCTTCTCCGTCCTTTCCTCTGACGACAGCCCATACTGTCCGCCTTTCGTCCTTCATAAGCTCCGAGAGTAGATGAATTCCGAGGTAGCCTGTGGCACCGAAGAGAAGAACATCCCCGATTTCTCTCTTCTCTCCAGTTCTGAATGCTTCGAGGCTGTTCTCCTCTAGGAGTGCGTTGATACGGCTGAAATCCCGTCCTTCGTCGTCGACTGAGCTGGTTTCCACCAGAGTATCCTTCTTCTCCTCATCCCCTTCCAGAGAGGGGGAAACAGAAGACGCAAGAAGACGGGGCGTCGGATACTCGAAGACATCCCTGTATGCTATCTTCCAACCCTTCCTGCCCGCTTCGACAACGACCTTCATCGCACTTATCGAGGAGCCGCCGAGAGCGAAGAAGTCATCGTCGCGTCCGACCTTCTCCATTCCAAGAACTGAGGCGAAGACAGAACAGAAGTCCTCCTCGGCACTCCCCATGGGAGCAGAGTATTCACTCTGTCTGAACTCGGCTTTCGGCAGTGAGCGCTTATCAACCTTCTGGTTGACCGTAAGAGGAATCTTGTCTATCTGTATCGTGACAGACGGGACCATGTACGGGGGAAGCTTCGTCTTTATGTAGCTGTTGAGAGCCTCAACGTCGATTTTCGTCGGACTTACAATATATGCTGCGACATACTTTCCGCCGGCGGGGGAATCGAAGGCACATACGACTGCATTTGTTATACCCTCGTACTCTCTGATGACCTTCTCGATTTCAGTGAGTTCTATCCGAAATCCCCTGACCTTGACCTGTGCGTCCCTCCGCCCCACGTAGTGGATGCTGCCGTCGGTGAGCCATCTCACGATATCACCGGTGCGGTAGAGGACAGCGTAGTCGGGATCGGAGAGGAAGGGATTGGGGATGAAGACCTTCCGGGTAAGCTCTTTCTGCCCGAGGTACCCGCGTCCGACCTGGAGACCCGAGATGCAGAGTTCCCCCACCCCTCCCGGAGGCAGGAGGTGCATCTCCTCGTCAACGACGTAGAGCTTCGTATTCTCGAGCGGCTTTCCGACAGGAAGAAGAGAAGAGTCATCCTTCACAAGGTAGTTCGTGACGGCGACTGTGCACTCCGTCGGACCGTAGATGTTGTAGAACTCAAGTCCCTCCGGCGGCGTGAAGGGCGTAAGCTTCTCGCCCCCCACAGAGAGGTACTTCAGACTCTCCGCCTTCATCGTTAGTGCGTACTCGCGCCCCACCTGTGTCGTCATGAAGATATGTGTTATGGCATTGACTGAGATGAACTCGTCGATAAGGGGGAAATCCATCCTGATCTCATCGGGAATTATGTAGAGAGAGGCCCCGCATATCAGGGTCGGATAGATGTCCATCATGTTGGCATCGAAGCCGAAGGAAGCATATGAGGCTGCACGGCTCCTGGAGTTGAGCTTCGTCGTCCGTATATATGCGTACGAATAGTTCAGGATATTGAGGTGCGTCAGCTCTGCTCCCTTGGGCTTACCTGTGGTACCCGAAGTATAGAGGATGATGAAAGTATCATCCGGAGAGGGAGGAGATGGAAGCTTTCCGGGCTCGAGAGATGCTATCTCATCTGTAAAGAGCACCTTTCCTCTGTAGTCGGGAATGAGGGACATGAGTCTTCTTTCGGCTATGAGGAACTTCGCCCCGGAGTCTTCAACCATGAAGGAGAGCCTCTCTTTCGGATAGCTCGGATCAAGCGGCTGGTATTTTGCCCCGCTCTTGAGAACACCGAGTGCAGTGACAGGCATCCAGCTCGAGCGTGTTATGAGGATTGGGACGGCATCCCCCTTCCCGATCCCTTGCAGTGAAAGGTATGAAGCAATATTGTCGGAGAGAGAGTCGAGCCTTCCGTAGCTCAGTCTCTCGCCCTTGAAGACGACTGCAGTCTTACGCGGATGCTTCCCGGCACTCCTTTTAAAGAGAGAGACTACTGTCTGAGTCCTGTCGTACTCCTTTTCCGTCCTGTTGAAGGTGTCGATTAAAGCTCTGTCAGAGCTGCTTATCGGAGAGACGGAGGCGAATGTATCGCTTACGAGAAGAGAAGAGAGGACGGTATCGAGAGTGCGGGTGAAGGATTCGACGAAGAGTGGGGAATAGCGGGAGGTATTGTAGGAGAATGTCCATACATAACCCTCCTTCTCCTCACTCACGAGAACGACAAGCTTCGCCTTCTCGTTATCTCTCTCGAGACTTGTCACCTCGGCCTTCTCTCCTGCAAGGGAATCGAAGACGAACTGACTGCCCTGGTATGAGAAGAGGACGTCGGGGGAGATGTTGTAATCCCTGACGATCCGGGAGAAGGGATAGATGTCATGGGCCATGTTCTCCATATACTGGCGCCCCGTCTTTACGACACAATCCTTCACGCTCTCTTCCATCGAGAAGGAGAAGTACATGGGGAAGGTCTTGACGAACATGGCGACCGACCGTTCGATCCTGCCGTCGCTCCTTCCGTTGTAGACTGTCGCATAGACGGCGTCCTTCGTGCCGTTGTAGCGCGAAAGCGTATAGCCGAAGGCCGTATTGAAGAGAGCAGCCTCTGTAACGCCGGCTCCAGCGCAAAAGGCGCGGACTCTGTCCTTATCGAGGGAGGACGAAAGCGAAAACTCCGAAAAGACCGGACTCTCGCACTTCTTCACATCTCCCGGCGGAAGGTAGTCTGTCGTGTCGAGAGAAGAGAATACGGAGTCGTAATATTCCTTTGCAGCGCTGTATTTCCCGCTCTTCACGAGCTCGATTTCGTCGAGGGCGAATTCGAATGCCGTGTACTTCTCCTTTTCTATCTTCTCACCCCTGTATGCCTTCTCGATGTCCTCGAGAAGTATGACGAAGGATGTTCCGTCGAATATGATGTGGTGGATGTCGAGAAAGAGATAGTAGTCCTGAGGAGTATGGAAGAAGACGATGCGGTAGAGCTCCTTCTCGGTGAGAGGGAAACTCTGGACGAGCTTCTCCCTCTCCGGCAGTGCTTCTACCTTCTCTTCGCTTATACTCACTCTCGCCTCGTCACGTCTTACGGCACGGACCTCTCCTTCGGCATTGAGTGTGAGGATGGTCTTGAGATAGGGATGTGCGTTCACCGCCTTTTCAACTGCCTTCTTAAGCCTCTTAATATCGAGAGAGGGACTGAGGCGGAAGAGGTACGGAATGTTGTAGAGCGTGGAGGACGGATCCGAAAGGCATGCGGTGAATATCCCCTTCTGCGTCTCTGATATCGGGTAGAAGACCGCCTTCTCCCTCTCCTCGGGGGGCGAGAGAGTGTTGATAAAGCAAGCGAGTTTCTCCACTGTCGCGTTCTCCCTGAGGTCGCTTATCTCGACAGGAACGTTGAATTCACGCTTGAGGAAGGCTGTAAGCTGTATGATACCGACGCTCGTAAGGCCGAGGGCGAAGAGATCGGAGTCGGCACTCACGCTTGAGACTCCGAGAAGCTTCGATGCAAATGACGCAATCTTCTCCTCCCTTTCCCCCCTGGGAGCTCTGTACTCTCCCCCTTTCTTCTCGGGCCGGGGAAGAGCACGTCTGTTGACCTTCTGGTTGGCGGTAAGGGGAATGGCGTCTATCTGCATGGTGACTTCGGGCACCATGTAGGCGGGCTTTTCTGAGCGTATGAAGTCATTGAGCTTCCCGATATCGATCGTCTTGTCGGAGACGACGTATGCCGCGATGTACTTACCGCCTGCAGGAGAATCGAATGCGGCAACTGTCGCGTCCTTTATACCGGGATAGTCCCTGATGACCTTCTCGACCTCGGTCAGCTCTATTCTGAAGCCCCTGATCTTGACCTGGCTGTCACGGCGGCCTATGAATTCGATATTGCCGTCCCCGAGCCACCTGGCATTGTCTCCGGTGCGGTAGAGCGTCTCGTAGCCCTCCTCCGTAGTGAAGGGATTAGGGATGAAGACCTCCCCTGTCTTTTCGCTTCTGTTGTAGTAGCCCTTCCCCACCTGGTAGCCGGAGATGCAGAGCTCACCCACCGCCCCCAGAGGAAGGGGACGCATGGCTGAATCGACTATGTAGAGCCTGACATTACCTAAAGGCTTTCCGATGGGAACGGGGCGGAGAAGTTTCTCGACATGATAGAATGTGACGGCGACGGTACACTCCGTCGGTCCGTAGAGATTCATGAAGAAGAGGCCCTCTGGAGGCTCGAGAGGCGTCAGAGCCTCTCCTCCGACCGAGAGGTACCTGAGCTTTTTCGAGGAAGTGAAGAGCGCGAACTGACGTCCCACCTGCGTCGTCATGAAGGCGTGTGTTATCTCATTGACTGCAAAGAACTTGTCAAGGGAGAGCAGGTCGGCTCTGATCTCCTCGGGAACAATATACAGGGTTGCACCTGAAAAGAGCGTGGGATAGATGTCCATCATCGAGGCGTCGAAGCCGAAGGATGCGTAGGCCGCGACGCGGGACTTTTCATCAAGATTCACCGCCCTGATGTAATTGAGAGAGTAGTTCACAACATTTCTATGCGAAAGCATTGCTCCCTTGGGCGTTCCGGTCGTGCCGGAGGTGTAGAGAAGTATGAATGTGTCTTCAGGAGAAGGCTCGGATGGGAGATCTCCCTTCTCAAGCGTTTCAATCTCCTCAGTCTTCAGAATACGGCCGGAGAAGGAAGGAACAAGGGAGACGAGATCTCCGTCTGCAATAAGGAGGCCCGCTCCTGTGTCCCCGAGCATGAATGAGAGTCTCTCCTCGGGGTAATTGGGATCGAGAGGCTGGTAAGATGCTCCGCTCTTGAGCACTCCCAGAGCCGTGACTGCCATCCAGTGCGAGCGCTTTATGAGAATGGGTACGAAGTCTCCCTTCCCGATCCCCTGCTCTTTGAGAAAAGAGGCCACCCTGTCCGACAGCTCGTCAAGACGCGAGTACGAGAGCCTTGTCTCTCCGTAGACGACGGCAGGGGCAGAGGGAGTGAGAGCTGCCCTCTCTCTGAAGAGCCTGATAGCAGTCGGATACTCCGGAAGAGGGAAGCGGGTATCATTGAAGGATTCAATGAGAGTTCTGTCCTCTTCGCTCTGGAGAGGAATCTCGCTCATCCTTCCGCACTTTTTCAAGCCCGAAAGAACTGAAAGGAAGAGCGTGAGGAAACGCCTCATACTCTTCTCGCTGTAGAGGGAGCTTCTGTACCTCAGATAAACGCTTTGTCCGGAAGTGTAGAGATTGAGGAGCGCATCTCCATCCCCGTTTTTTCCGAATATGACAGTGCTTCTGATATCAAGTTCGCTTTTGAGAGTGTCGAATGAGAAATGAGGGTGTGCCATATCCTCGTCGAGGGAAGAATACAGAGCCTCGAGGTATTCTCTGACAGATAAGGAGTCATCCTCTTTCACAAGATGCGGCATCAGAGAGGATGAGAAAAATAGTGCCTCCTTTGACGCCGTCGCCTTTAAGAGTGCGTAGCCGAAAGCTGCCTTAAGGAGCTTCTCGCTCTCGTCTCCGGAGAGTGCATTCTCCTTCCCCACGAGCGCATATTCATCTGAAGGGGTGCTATCTTCAAAATCAAAGGAAAGGTTCGAATCGACTTCCGTACCGCCGAGTTTATCTATGAAGTATCTTGTGTCTTCTTCTCTATTCATCATTATCATCCTCTTCGCATATTGCAATACAGTAATTATCTCTCACATAGGTTGTGATTTTCCACTTTCTTCTGTCGATATTCTGTTCTAGATCGACTTTTTCTCCCCACCTCTCGACACTCACGTCCACAATCGCCCCTTCAAGCCCCACTCCCAGGGCCTTCAGAAAGCTCTCCTTTATGCACCAGAGCATCGTGTAGGAGAGGCTTTTATGGGGGGAGGAAAGGATTTTCTCCCTCTCACGCTCTGTAAAGCACATCCCGGCTACTTCCTCGTCATACGGCATTATTCTCTCTATATCACAACCGACTTCGTGTGAGGAGAAAGCCGCCAGGGCCATGGAAAGGCTGTGTGAAATATTGAAATGAATCGACGGATAGTCCCTGAAATACGGCTTACCGTACCTGCCGTATGCATATTCGACATCCTTCTCCCTCACTCCGTATTCCCCGAGTCCCCGCTCTATGAGAAGGGAGGATGCAAGAGAGAGTCTTCTGTCTCTCTCGTATATAAAGCTCTCAGCCTTCGCCCTCCTCAGGGGAGAGAGAGTCTCCTCATCCCCGTCCCTGACGAGAGAGATGTCCATCGTGTAGATCTTCGCCATCGGAGCAATTCTACTCTCTAAGAGGATTGCTTTTCAACATAAGAAAAGGGGGCCGCCCTCTTTACGGCAGTCCCCTTTGATGGATCATAAATCCTGTCACTCAGTAACAAGTGTACCCCTTGCCGAAGTATCTACCGAGATATGACCGCCGTTCTCAGCCGCCTCTTCTCTCAACAGCTCGATGATCGTCACGTTGTCGATCGGAGCTTCAGATACAGGATAGAGAGGAGTCTTGTTCTCGAAGACGCCGCCCTTGAGTGTTCCGCTGTAGCTTGATGTACACACGAGGTATGTTGTCTCGCTGTCATCGGGATCGACAACGGTTCCGTCCGAAAGCGTGATGGAGAGAATCTCGTAGTCGTAGCTCTTTCTGTTTCCGCCGCCGGGACCGCCGGGACCACCCTTCTCCTCTTCGCCTGTGCTTTCCTTCTCGGTCTGAGTGTATGTGAAAGTGAGACCAGACATCTGGTCGCCGTAGTTACCCATGTTCGTGAAGCCGTTTATGAGCTGATCTCTGAGCTCGGCACCTGTCACCTCATAGATATACCATGCGTTGCAGAAGGGGTTGATCTGGTAGATGTCGCCTGCTGTGATCACTCTCCCGCTCTCTCCCTCTGCAAGTGTCAGGCTCGTCCTTATACCGCCGTTGTTGTAGAAAGCCGCAACTGCGCCGCACTTATCCTCGGCATACCTGAGCATGAGACCTGTAATCCAGTTTCCGGCATATGTCGCGCCGTTGTCGCTTGCCTCTCTCTTGTCGATGGAGACAGTTATGTATCCCAGCTCCTCCTCCATGTCACCCTTGACCTCGTTCCATGCCTCGTGTGAGATTGCAAGAACTGTCGGATCGAGAGATGTGTTGCCTTCAGTATCGTAAAGCACCGATGTATCGACACCGCGTCCTGTGATGGCCTTCGCGCCGGCATCCTCAATTGTGACTTCCCCTGTGCTGTTGTCTACAACAAGTGTGAGGTAGACATAGCCCTGTGCATAGCATGCGCTCTCGAGGTAGCCCACTCCTGTGGAAGAGACACCTGCAGATCCCGTCGATGCCTGGTTGTGACCGCCCGTGACAAGGTCGACAAGGCTCTTGTCAAGCTTCTCGGCAAGTGATGATGCGCCGGAGAAGGAGACGACGACTGTGATGTCGGGGTCCTCGGCTGCCTTCACCTCTTCTATCTTTGCCTTGAGTGCATCGATGTCGTCATCGATTTCGTAGGGTGCGATCTTCGCTGTCATGACCTGCGACGAAAAGTCGGAGATATAGCCGATAAGGGCCACTCTCTTTCCTGCCTTCTCGACGATCACATAGTCCTTTGCAAAATCTACACGATCCTTCGTTCCAGCATAATAGAGATTGTATGCAAGTACCGGTATTGTGCTGTCAGCAGAGAATTCTCCGAGCGAATACGGAGCAATCGTTCCGTCGCTTTCGAAGTTGACTGTGTCGATGCCGTAGTCGAATTCATGGTTCCCGATAGATACCGCGTCATAGCCCATTGCGTCCATCGCAGCCTTCACCGCGCTGCCCTCGAGCAGGTTCGACACAGGCGTTCCCTCATAGTTGTTGCCGCCGTTGAGGAGAAGCACATCGTCCCACTCTCCCGACGAACGCGCAGAGTTGATATCACCTGCAATATAGGCGAGTCTGTACTGGAAGGTGCTCTCGTCTCCCGATGACGTGTCCATCAGATAGCCGTGGATATCGGTGGTTTCGAATACGCGTATTCTTGTAACGCCCTCTTCTGCCTCTGTTGCCGCACTCTCCGCCTTCACGATCTCTTCTGCAAGTCCCTGTGAGAATACAGATGAGAGAAGAACGAGAGAAAGCAGCAGAACAAATGCTGTTTTTTTCATGCTGTCTACTCCAATGAAAGGGAATGTCATTCTCTTCCGTAAGTCAGAATAGAACCGATGACAAAGGCCGTTCAAGTAACCTTTTGTGAACAGATTGTGTATTTTTTAACAGAGGTATGACAATTATTATTCCCGCCCCCTTATATTGAGGCGGGAATGTACCGGCCGCT
The DNA here is from genome assembly GCA_963587105.1 of Anaerovoracaceae bacterium. GTDB lineage: Bacteria > Spirochaetota > Spirochaetia > Sphaerochaetales > Sphaerochaetaceae > Ornithospirochaeta. The sequence continues at coordinate 14,673 of CAVACS010000055.1, forward strand.
ATGCGTGGAGACAAAGAGGGCATAATTCAAAAACTCAAGCCCTGCTTCTTTTCTCGAAATACTCAGGCAGGATCCTTCTTCATCGAAGCCGCAAGTTCCTCGACAGTTGATAAGGGCAACTTTGAAGCTTTGGAAATGTCTTCAAGAGAGAGCTTACCAAGAGCTAT
>CAVACS010000056.1:0-14833 GCA_963587105.1 Anaerovoracaceae bacterium
TACCCCTTGAGACTGTTTAAACACGGACCGTAGAGCGAAGGGCTAGGACAACACCTATCGGTACCTATATATTCTCCCGTAACGTAGTGCCTAAGCACTGAGGCTAATCAACAAGGGTAGAGCTTTCGCTCATACCCCGGGACTTGTCCCGTGGGTTGTTGATTCACTGTCGTTAGAGTGATGGATGAAGCATCGGTATGATCAGAACCGTTTACTGCATTGTACAGACTGAGCGTCCATTGTTTGTTGTCTTCTCTTCCGAAGATAAATTTGAATAATCTGTCTCTGTACTCACGTTGAACTTGTGACATATATTTTCTCCTTGATTTTGATAGCTTAATGACATATCAAAACAGGGAGAAATGCAAGCTTTTTCGACGTTTTGTCCCTTTTTCGTATTTTCTTGAATTATCAGTAAATCCTGAAGAAAAAAGTGGGTTCGGGGACAACTATGCTATAAGGGTATCGAGTGCGATCTCGATCATGGTGTTGAAACTCTTCTGCCTCTCTTCGGCACTCGTTCCCTCCCCCGTCAGAATGTTGTCGCTGACAGTGAAAATGGCAAGTGTATCAACACTCTTGAGTGCACCGAGAGTGTAGAGCTCGGCGCTCTCCATCTCCTCCGCCATTATACCGAGCTTCTGCATCAGCTTCATCTTCTCGTCGTGTCTCTCGTCATAGAAGGCATCAGAGGAGAAGCACTCTCCTACTGTGACCCTGGCACCCTTCTCTACTGCTATGTCATAAGCTGTCTTCATCAGGGAGAAAGACGGTATGGGGGCATAGTGGAACGTCAGACCGAAGCGGTCGCTGTTCATTCCGTTGTCTGTCGCCGCAGCCTGGGCAATGAATATGTCACGCAGTCCGAGTGCGGGGGAGTTGGTGCCGCATGTGCCGACTCTTATAAGCCTCTGGCATCCGTAGACGTCGATAAGCTCACTTGTGTATATGCTGAAGGACGGCATTCCCATGCCCGTCCCCTGGACGGAAACTCTCTCCCCCTTCCAGTATCCGGTGAAGCCGAGCATGCCCCTCGTTTCATTGTAGCAGACGGGGTTCTCGAAATAAGTCATGGCGATATGCTTCGCCCTCAGGGGGTCACCGGGAAGGAGGATACGCTCTGCTATCTCTCCCTTTCCGGCGCTGTTATGTGGTGTTGCCATCAGTCATCACCTCCGAGAGCCTCAAGGCCCTTAACATTCTGAACCTTCTGGGCCTTTACATTCTTTACAAGAGCTGTGAATACGATAAACGAAACACAGAGAAGAACGCCCGAATAGACGGGGAGAATTCCCCAGAGTGTGAATTGAGTCAGTAAGAGCCCGAGGAGGACGGGAGTGACGGTCTGAGCCGCCATGCTCGCAGCATAGTAATAGCCTGTGAACTGTCCGATCTTCTTTGAGGAGCAGAGCTCTACGATCATCGGGAATGAGCAGTTATGTACGAGTGACATGCCGAATCCCTTGATAATCCATACCACATAGAGCATGACCGGGAATGAGTATTCGCCGTTTGTACCGACAACCTTCCCCGAAGGGCCCACGAACGTCATGATGACGTACCCGATAAGTGTTATTCCGAGGCCTGTGCTTATAGTCCACTTGCGTCCGATTCTGTCGGCAATCGCACCTGCCGTTGCAAAGCCGATTACAGATGCCAGACCTCCGATGATAGTGAGGATCATCGTTGCACTCGATACGCTGTTGAGATAGTAGATTACGTAGTTCCCGATATATGTGCCGATGGCGTTGTCTGCCATGAACCAGAAGAATTCGGCAGCAAGGATGGCAAAGAGCATCCTCCTGTTTGCCCTGCTCATAGGCTTACTGTCATCGACAGGGTTTTCGATTGCAGCGAGCTTTTCACCCTCCTCCATCATAGGAGCAATCTCCTCCTCGATCTTGTTCTCCTTTATCGTGAAGAAGAGAACGAGAGCCGAGATCACCATCAGGACAGAAGCAACGACGAACGGAATTTCGATGATGTACATCTTTCTCGCTTCGTCAGCGGCGTTTATGTATGAGGAAAGCTTCAAGAAGATCCCTAGAACTGTTGCGGCAGCACCTCCGAGGTAGCCCATGATGTTGATGATTCCGTTGGCTTTTGCTCTCAGCGGCTTGGGGGTGATATCCGGCATGAGGGCGACGGCGGGATTACGGTACATCATCATGAAGATGAGGACAAGGGCCATACACACGACCATCCCTGCAATGTTGTTATAATGGAAGAAGAGAGGAATGAACGGGAATACTATCGCTGAAACGAATGTTCCTACAAGAATATAAGGCATTCTCTTTCCGAGGGGAGACTTCGTCTTGTCGGAGAGATGGCCGAATATCGGGAGAAGAATGAGAGCTGCCAGATTGTCGCATGCCATGATTATGCCGACGAGCCACTGGACTTTGAGAATATGCTCACTGTTGCCCGCAGCCTTGAGTTCAGCCGACGACTGGCCGTACATATGACGTGCGAAGATATCTGTAAGGAATGTCGGACACCATGAATCATATACCTGCCAGAGAAGCAGGATACCGAAGAATGCGAAACCTATGAGACAGGTGCGCTTGTAGTCAAGTTTCAGTTTCTGAGAATTATCTGCCATAAAAACTCCAATCAACTACTGATTATAAGGCTCTTTGAAGAACATTACGACAATAATTGTTGTTAAAAGAAAGTTAAAAGAGTACAACAGACGGGTGACTGTAACTACAATTGAAGAACTCGGAAAACTTATAGACCTTACCGATGAGGAGAAGACGTGGGACGAAAAGGGCCCTAACACCCTTCCCCTCCTCATTTCTGATAATATAATTCCACTGCTCGGCAATCCCGCAATAAGGCGACAGTTCGTACCGTCGGCAGAAGAGAACAGAGACATCTATGGAACGTCAGACCCTCAGCTGGAGGGGAAATACTCAGTCACACCGAGGTTTGTCAGACGCTACCACAACCGTGCGGCCTTCCTTGTCACCGACACATGCTTTGCATACTGCCGTCACTGCTTCAGACGCCGCTTCGCCGGCAGCATGATCGGACCCTGCACAGACGATGATATTACATCTGTCGCATCATTTCTGAAGGAACACCGCGAGATAAAGGAAGTTCTTCTCACCGGAGGCGACATGTTCACACTCTCCGATGAGCGACTTGAGAAGCTTCTCTCCACGCTCAAAGTTGCAAGAGAGGATGTCATATACCGGTTATGTACACGTGCGCTCGTAAGCAACCCCGCGCGTTTTACGCCGTCCCTCTTCAGCATAATAGAGAAGAACAGTCACGGAGCACCCTTCTACCTCATGACGCAGTTCAATCATCCGGCAGAAATAACAGCCGGGGCGGAGGAGGCTCTGAAAGGCTTCGTAAGACTCGGTATCCCGATGATGAACCAGAGCGTGCTCCTCAGAGGAGTGAATGACTCCATTGAGGTGCAGGAAGAGCTCTCACAGAGGCTCCTCATGGCGAGAATAAAGCCCTACTACCTCTTCCAGGGTGACCTCGTGAAGGGCACGCGGCACCTCCGCGTCCCCGTCAGCGACGGAATCAGACTCGAAAAGGAGATGAGGATAAGGCTCTCGGGGCTTGGAATGCCGGTATATACAATAGACCTTCCGGAGGGAGGCGGAAAAGTGCCGCTCAGCAACTGTTACCTCAGCTCTCTCGAGAACGGCATCTGGACGATCACCACACCGGAAGGAGAGACGAGACACTACCCCGACTGAGAAAAGAAAATCCCGGGAAACCCGGGAAGATATCCGATTGATATGAGTAAATCAATAGCCGAGGAACTCGAGTACCCTCGCTATCTCGTCACTGCGCTCTGCGCTTCTGACTTCTCTGTACTCGTCTTCTGTGTAGGATGCGTTACTCTCTGACGAGAAGAGGGGAAGCGGAACGGTGTCACTCTTCTCCTCCTCGAGCATCTCCTGAAGTGCCTTCTTGAACGCATCGGAAGATACGATGGCCTGGGCAAGCTTCTCGGCATCGTATTCGTCGCCGAGCTTATCCTTGACAGAACTCTCCAGAGCACTCATGAAGGACTCGTTCTCGAGAAGCTCGGATGCAATCTCGTCTGCACTCTTTATATCTTTTCTGACGCTCTCGGCAGATGCTGCAATCTTCTCATCAGTCGACTGTGCATATTTCTCTTCAATGTCGCCCATTCTGGAATCGACATATTCGACGCTCTTGTCTCCGACGCTCGTCAGGAAGGCCTCGTCATCGCTGAGCTTTGAGGCGACACGGGATGCAATCTTGTCGTCATTTTCTCTAGACGCAAGATCTGTATCGAGAGGTTCGGTGACGGAGACAAGGCTCTGGCCCTGTCTCTTGTCAGCTTCGGCCCTGACCTCAGCCGAGTAAGCCGCACTTCCTCTGTACGGATTGTAGAAATATGCCGCTGCGGCAATGAATAATGTAAGTACAACAGTTGCACTGAGAACAATTAAACTGGATTTTCTGCTCATTGTACCCTCGCTTTTTTTATAGTAGCACAGTAAGAGCTAACTTGTCGAGAAAGCTCTTCATCGTCTTTATCATTTATGATCGTCACGACCTTTTTTCCCGAGGAGAAGAGAGTTGAGCCTATGCTTTTCTGGCTTTCGCTGCGTTTTTGGAAGGCCTCCGCACTCACGCCGTCCCTTTTAAGTGCCCTTTCCAGCCTCTTTTCGTAAGGAGCGAGAACAAAGATGATCTCATCGCAGTACTCAACAAAGCCCATCTCTTCGAGAATCGCGGCATTGATGACGGCGATCTTTCCATCCTTTTCTATCCTGCGGCACTTCTCTATCGTCTCCCCTACCATCCATGGATGGGTTATAGAGTTGAGAAGAGAGAGCTTCTCCGGAGAGGAGAAGACGATTGGCCCCAGCTTCTTTCTGTCGACAGTGCCGCCGGAGATGACTCCGTCTCCAAAGGCCTCTCTGATCCTTTCAATATTCTTCTCGAGAGCCTCGTGTCCGAGCCCGTCTTCATCTATGACGACAAACCTCTCATCCAGGAGGGAGGCAACCCTGTCCTTTCCGCTGCAGCTTTTTCCTGTAAGTCCTACTATCAAGAATGCATGTCCCCCCAGCTGTGTCCCCTTTCGACAGATACCTTAAGAGGTACAGGAAGCGATGCAGCCCCCTCCATCTTATCCTTTATGAGGGCCTCCATTTCATCCGCCTCATCAAGAGGAACCTCGAATATAAGCTCGTCATGGACCTGGAGAAGAAGCTTTGATTTGAGATTCCTCTTCTTCATCTCATCCGAGACATCAATCATCGCCTTCTTCATGATCTCTGCGGCAGTCCCCTGGATGACAGTATTGACGGCAGTTCTCTCCGCCGCGGCCTTCTCCGTCTTATTGCGGCTCCTGATTCCGAGAATCTCCCTGACATGCCCCCAGTGCGTTCTCACGAATCCGTCCTCTTCGGCCTTCTTCACAGTCGAAGCAACGAAGTCCTGCACTGAGCTGTAGCGCTCGAAGTAGCGTTCGATGAATGCCTGGGCATCGGAGCGTGATATCTCGAGCTCGTTCGAGAGACGGAATGCCGACATTCCGTACATGATGCCGAAGTTGATCGTCTTTGCAACTCTTCTCTCCGAAGAGGTGACATCCCCGCTCTTCTTGTTGAAGATCAATGCCGCCGTATATCTGTGAATGTCCTCACCCGAGAGGAAGGCCTCCTGGAGGCTTCTGTCTCCGCTGAGCCAGGAAAGTACGACAAGCTCGATCTGAGAGTAGTCGGCGCTGATGAATATATTTCCCTCTCCCGGAACGAAGGCTGAACGGATGAGTCTCCCTTCGTCCGTACGTACAGGAATATTCTGAAGATTCGGACTGCGGGAAGAGAGCCGCCCGGTAGCCGTACCCGTCTGGAGGAAGGTCGTATGGACTCTGCCGTTATCGTCTCTCAGCGTCGGAAGAACATCTATGTATGTGCTCTTGAGCTTTGCAAGCTGTCTGTACTCCAGAAGAAGTGCAATGATCGGATCCCCGCTTCCTCTGAGGCCCTCGAGGGTCGCGGTGTCCGTGGAGTAGCCCCGCATCGTCTTCTTTCCGGGCTCGAGTTTTCTCTCTTCATATAAAAGCTTCGAAAGCTGCATTGTCGAGTTGATATTGAAAGTATAGCCCGCAAGACGGTAGATAGCCTCCTCGAGCTCTCCGATTCTTCTGTCGGTCTCCTTCTTGAGTGTACCCATCCTCTCGGGAGAGAGGTAGATACCCTCTCTCTCCATCGATGCAAGAACCCTCACGAGGGGAAGTTCCATGCTTCGGTATATATCCTCCAGGCCCTTCTCGTGGAGGCGTCTCGAAACGACTCTCTCGAGCCGCGAGGTGTAGTCGGCACGAAGCGATGAATAGCGCGAAAGAATATCCGGATCGGCGTCGGAGAGACTGCCACCTGTTATGTCCCTTATATTGAGGAGTGTCTGCGAAAAATACTTTCCGGCAAGAACATCAAGGCTGTAGACGCCGTCGTTGGATGAGATAAGCCAGCTCTCGATCATCGTGTCAGCCTCGATACGGCATTCGACAGAGCGGTATGCGAGAATCCCGATGAGGCTCTTCTGGGAGTGTGCAATCACCCTGATACGGCCCGGAGTGAGGAATGAGGAGAAGATTTCCACCATTTCGTCCTCCGTTATTCCTCCCTCTCCTACAGCAACATATGTTGCACTCAACGGCTCGGAGGAATAGGCAAAGCCGAGTACGGGGGAAGACGGAGCATAGTCCTCGCTTAGAAGGAAAAGCGATATGACTCCGCCTTTGAAGGAGGCGATCATCTCCCAGTCCTTCATGACTTCATCCTTTGTTCTCAATCTGTTGTACCTGCCCTTTCCGAGAAGGTATTTCTCCTTCTCTGTAAGAACGGACTCCTTCTTCTCTTCTTCTGCCGCCGATGATGCTTCTCCTCTTTCTCCCGTCTCCTTCTTCGCTCCCGCACGCACAACAAGTGACCTCAGATTGAGCTTCTCGAAGTCCGGAGAGGCCTCGGAGGGTGTGAAGTTCTCCTTCTTCAGCTTCTCTATATCGAAATCGTCGGGAAGGGCGGAGAAGTTCAGAACCACAAGCTTACGCGAGAGCTCGAGGCTCTCCCTGTCGGCGGTGAGGTTTCTCTTTTCCGAGGGTTTCAGGTCATCAAGGTGACGGTAGATACCGTCTATCGTGACATATTCCTCCAGGAGTCTCTTTGCTGTTTTCTCCCCGATTCCGCTGACGCCGGGAACGTTGTCGGAGGCGTCACCGAGGAGCGACAGATAGTCGACTATCTGCTCGGGGTAAACGCCGTATGCCTCCTTGACGCCGTCTCTGTCCATCATCGTGTATCTGCTTTCGCCCTTTGCCTTGGGGGGACGCAGTATAGATACGGAGGGGCTGACAAGCTGACAAAGGTCCTTGTCGCCTGTGACGATGACACTCTTCCATCCGCAGCGTGCAGCCTCCTTCGATACGGAGGCCATGACATCATCTGCCTCAAAGCCCGGTTTGGAGAGTACGGGAATCTTCATTTTTGCCAGCGTCGCCTTTATGGGCTCAACGCTTTTATGGAGGTCATCCGGGGCCTTCTCCCTGTTGGCCTTGTACTCGGGGTACATTATATGACGGAATGTAGGCTCCTTCTCGTCCATCGTGATGGCGAGACCGTCCATATTGTTGTCCTTGAGCATGTGGAAGAGTGTCTGGAAAAAGCCGTAGTAGGCCGATATGTTGTTGCCGCTTCTGTCTGTGAGCGGGCGGGTTATGAATGCATAGTAGCTCTTGTAGATTATCGAATAGCCGTCGAGAAGATAGAGTGTCTTGTCAAGATTGATGCTCTTCTCCTCTTCCTCTTTCTTCTTCCTCGCTTCTTCCTTTTCTTTAATGAGAGCCTGTCTCTCCCTTTCCTTCTTCCTGTTTTCCTTCTCGATCAGGGCCTGATCAAGATCCGCCGTACTGAATAGCTCGCCGTCCATATTACGTCTCCGTAATCAGTATAGCTCAAATGAAAGGGAAAAGATACTTCAGTTGAAAGTGTCGATAAGCGTTGAAGCCGTGCTGTCGAGAGCATCCTGCAGTTTCGAAAGAGACTCCCGGCTCAGAGCTCCGCTCATTGCACTCTGGAAGTTTTTGAAACTGTCCGAGGAGAGAAAGTTCTCAATCTCCCCGGCCCCGCCTTTGACTGCAGCCGAGATATTCTTTATGAACGCCTTTCCGTCGGCAGAAGAAAGATATTCTCCGACCTTCTCAGCCTCTTCTTCAGTCATATAATCGGCTTTGTACAGAAGGGCTGCGAAAGTATCCTCCACAGCCTTCTGGCTGTCGAATGCAGTTCCGAAATACTTGAAGGAAGTATCCGGAAAGAAGAAGAAAATCGTGAAAAAGACTATGACCGACACGATGAGTACAGTCAGAAGTCCTTTGAAGAGAGAGACGTTCTTAGCAACCATTTCTGCCTCAGAAGAGGTTGAAAAGAAGTCCCACGGAGACTGTCATATCCTTCAGAGACGGTGTCAGTGCGTCGATTACAGAGAGAGACTGGGGCTCGCTGAGACTGTTATAGGACTGACTCGTCGGCAGTACAGCCGAAAGAGAGAACGAGACTCTTCCCATGTTTATGTCGAATGCGCCTCTGTAGAAGAGGGTTGCAGATTTCACGACATCGACGAACTCTGCGGGACTGATACCGTTATAGAGCCACTCTGAGCCGTCCTTCACTGCCGCGACCTTCAGGCCGCCGCCCACGAAGAACTCCATGAAGAAGACCTTCATCTTCAGATTTACCGATGAGTAGACATCATAGGATGCAAGGAGAAGCTGATCAGTGAAAGCTGCTTTGACCTCCTCCTCGAGTGTAAGATAACCGACATTGAATCTGAGGTCAGCACCGAGCTTGAAACGAGACCAGTCGATTCTGTTGAAGTCGACAGGAGTTTCACTGTCCTTATCAACAGGGAAGTCGATACTGTACGTCGGTCCGATCTGCATGAACGATGCAAAAAGCGACGAACACAGAACAATCAGAAGACAAAAAACAACTAGAACTTTTCTTTTCATGATTTCCTTATCCTACGAATCTATAAACAATCTACAACTGAAAAAAGTTACAGGCAATACCGCTCTATGCTACTTCTTGAATTTTACATACTCGCGCTCGAGTTCGGAAAGCCAGACAGAGCTGTCGGCATCGCTCGGCATACGCCAGTCGGACCGCGGGGAGAGCGTGACGGCACCGACCTTCGGACCGTCGGGGAGGCAGCTGCGCTTGAACTGCTGCGAGAAGAAGCGGCGGATGAATGTCCCGAGCCATTTGTATACAGTCTCTGTGCTGTAGATTCCGCTGAAGGCATGGAGGGCACAGCGGAAGGTCTTACCCGCTCCGAACGAGAGTCTGACAATACAGTAGAGGAAGAAGTCATGGAGTTCGTACGGCCCCACGATATCTTCAGTGACCTGGTCAATCTCCCCGTCCCTGCCGGGAATGAGCTCGGGAGAGACCGGAGTATCGAGAATGTCCAGGAGGACCTTCGAGCATTCATCGTCGCACTCGAATGAAGCGTAATATGTCACTAGACTCCTCACAAGAGTCTTCGGGACCCCGGCATTGACGCCGTACATCGACATGTGGTCGCCGTTGTAAGTCGCCCACCCGAGGGCAAGCTCCGAAAGGTCCCCCGTTCCTACAACAAGGGCACCCGTCTTGTTGGCAAGATCCATGAGAACCTGGGTGCGCTCCCTTGCCTGACCGTTCTCGTATGTGACCGAGTAGTCGTCCTCGCTCTGTCCGATGTCACGGAAGTGGCATCTGACGGACTCGGTGATGTCGATTGTAAGAAAACCGGTGCCGAGAGAGGCGGCAAGCTTTTCGGCATTGCTCCGCGTCCTCTTCGTCGTACCGAAGCAGGGCATCGTCACTGCAAGGATGTTCTTCCTCTCGAGGTGGAGGCTGTCGAATGCCTTCACGGCGACAAGGAGGGCAAGAGTACTATCAAGCCCCCCGGAAAGTCCTATGACACACCGCTTTGAATGTGTGTGTTCGAGCCGGCGTTTGAGACCGAGAGACTGGAGCATCAGAACCTTCTCGCACCTCCTCTGGAGGGAGTCGTCTGCAGCAGGTACAAAGGGATGAGGATCTATGTGACGGGTAAGAGCTGTCTCCACTTCATCGAATGTGACGGGGATATAGTCGTAGCCGCCATCGAGCAGCGGGAACGTATTTCTCTTCGCCCTCTCGCTCTCGAGTCTGTCGGTGTCGATTTCACTTACGAGTATTTCCCCGAGACTGTATGAGCGGGAGACAAGAAGAGTCCCGTCCTCTGCGATGATATCGGCACCGGTGAAGACCATGTCTGTCGTCGACTCCCCTTCCGATGCATTTGCATAGATGTACGCAGAAAGCGTTCTCGCACTCTGGTTCATGACAAGGTTCTTCCTGTACTCCTCCTTTCCTGTAAGTTCGTCGGAGGCACTGAGGTTCACGATGAGAGTTGCTCCGGCGGCGGCAAGATGTGTCGAGGGAGGATCCGCAACCCAGAGATCCTCGCAGATCTCGGCTCCTATGCGTAAGGAGACAGGCATTGAAGCATCCAGAATTATCCTGTTGCCGAATCTCACAAGCCCCCATTCAGTCTCGAGGATGACATTCTCCTCCGGGCACGGGGTGAACCATCTCGTCTCATAGAACTCCCCATAGGTCGGAAGGTTCTTCTTTGCTATGAATGCCAGCACCCTTCCCCTCTGTACGGCGGCCGCAGTGTTGTAGAGCTTTCCGCCGTACTGCAGCGGATAGCCGACGAAGATGAGACTGTCCGACGTCTCAGTCGCCTTTACAATATCAGAAAGAGCGGAAGACGCACTATCGAGAAGAGTCCTCTGGAAGAAGAGGTCTCCGCATGTGTATCCCGTGATCGACATTTCGGGGAAGACGAGAACCTTTATCTTCTCCTCTTCCGCTTTTTCTATGAACCTGATTATTTCCTTTGAATTATAGTCCGGATTGCCGACCCTGAGTGACGGCGACACGGCTCCGACTTTTACAAAACCGTCTTTCATGAGGGTAGGATAACATACATCTTCTGTTTTCGTTAACAAAATAATATAATCGGAGCATGGAGAAAATCATCCTCACAGGCTTCGGCATCTTCTCATCCAACACTGTCAACCCGACAAAGGAAATAGTGAACGCACTCTCTAACGATGACGGAATATCTTCATACATACTACCGGTCGTCTATGAAAGGTGTGCCGATAAGATAGAGGATACTGACGCAGATATATATCTCCATCTAGGACTAGCCTCCTCGAGAGATATTATCACGGTCGAAAGATACGCCTACAACGAGAAAAGGGCCTCCGTTCCCGACAACGACGGTCTTCTCTTTTCGGGAGAGAAGATCCGGGCTGACGCTCCCGATACCCTCACAACGCCGTTCGATGCAGAAAGAATTGTAAGTATTCTAAGGAGCACAGGAATAGAGAGCAGTATCTCCTCCGACCCCGGCCGCTACGTCTGCAACAACATATACTACCACTCCCTCGTGAGGGGGCGCAGGGCCCTTTTCGTGCACCTTCCGCCCTTTGAAAAGCTCACAAGAGATGATGGAGTGAAAGCTGTAAGAGTGATTATCAGAGAGCTCAGGTCCCAGTCATTATCCTTCTGAGACTCGAAATATCTTCTGATGCGACACCGCTCTCGAGAAGAAAGGCCTCGATTCTCTCGGAAAGTCTCTCTCCGGGATACTTATCCATATATTTGATGTAGTCCGTGATGTCATTGGGTGTTCTCATCACCTTCACAAGGGCGAAGTTCGATATAAGGTAGTCCCTGTATAAATCCTCTTCAGATACGCCCAGAAGCCCGTTCACAAGGAATGCGACGACGCCTGTCCTGTCCGTTCCTATCGCACAGTGAAAAAGAAGCGGATAGTTCTCCTCGTTTCCAAGGATTTCAAAGAGCCCCGGAAGAGACGGAATGTTCAGAATGAGATAGCTGCCGCCGCTTTTCATCGGATAGTGGATGTATCTTACCTCATCACCTGCTGCGCTTGCCGTGATGGATCCGTACTCGTTGTTCTTCGAATCTCTGAGGTCAACCTCTGTCCTTATCCCGAGTTCCTCGACGAGTGTCCTTCTGCCTTCATCTGTTATGAGGCTCTCCCCCGTCTTGTTTTCGCTCAGTCTTGCCGATCGGTAGAGCATCCCCTGCTTTATCCCGTCACTCCAGCCCCCTATGTCACGCACGTTCGTCACCCCGTCAATATCTATGACTCTCGGTGCGTCTCCCGCAACTCTGAAGGATCCGGAGGAAGCAGTACCCTCTACCCTCCAGTAGTAGGTCTTTCCGATGAAGAGGTTCTCAAGGGCGACCGAATTCGTCTTCGTCCTGTATGCACGGCTTGATAAAAAGTCTTCATCTGTACTGAGGAGGAATATGTACTCATCCCTTCCCTCATCCTTCCATCCGATGCGGATTCTCTCCGGCCGGCTGAGCTCCTTCTGGCCCTTTGCGTAAACTGAGGCCGTCTCGAAGGGGGATGAAAGATACTCTTCAAGGACGGGCTGATGAATGTCAAATACAACTCCCGTCGTCGAACACGAGACGAAAAGAACAATGACAGATAACAGAAGGATAAGGAATCTTCTCATGTCATGATTCTAACACATGAAGAAAGAGCTATGTGAAGGAAAAGGACGCACTCGTCGTATCAAATCAGATTTTCAGCCGAAGGCTACATCGAGGATCATCATGAGCGCAAAGCCGAACGCAACGCCGACCGTGGCCATGTTCGAATGCTCGCCGCTCTGGCTTTCGGGAATAAGCTCCTCAGTCACCACATAGATCATCGCACCTGATGCAAAGGCAAGAATTGATGAGAGAAGGGGTCTGAAAACAGATGCAAGGACTATCGTAAGGAAGGCGCCGACGGGTTCGACAGCCCCCGAAAGGACGCCGTAGAGGAAGGCCTTCCCCCTGCTCTTTCCCTCAGAAGCCAATGGCATCGATATTATCGCACCCTCGGGGAAGTTCTGTATCGCAATGCCGAGAGCAAGGGCGATGGACGAGAGAGAAGAGGTCGAATATGCAGCGCCGACACTCATTCCCTCGGGAAGGTTGTGGAGTGTGACGGCAAAGAAGAGCATCGCACTGCGGCTTATGCGGCTGCTCCGTCTGCCCTCGGGGGTATCTGAATGGAGATGAAGGTGCGGAACGAGGGAGTCAAGGAGAAGAAGGAAGAACATTCCCGATAAAAAGCCCAGGGCACTTTCAAGCCAGACGATCTTCTCGCCCTCATTCATCTCAAGTGACGGAATCAGGAGCGAGAAGATGCTCGCCGCCGTCATCACACCTGCGGCAAAGCCCAGGAGGAACTTCTCCAGCTTCGCGGGCATGGAGGATTTCATGAAGAATACCATCGCCGAGCCCAGTGCCGTTCCTAAAAAAGGGATGAAGAGAGCGGAAAGCATATCTATTTCCTCAGAAATCCGAAAAGTCCCTTCTTCTTTTCTTCAGTCTCTTTCATCTCGAAACCAGTGAGTCTGTATCCCAGCTTTCCCAGTGCCTCCCCGAGTTTTTCCTTGTCGATGGGAGATGAAGAAAGAATCGTCGTCTCGCCGTTGTTCTTCAGCGTCGCCTTTACACTCCTGACGTTGAAATTCTGCCTAATGCAGTCGTTGACGTGGCTTGTGCACATAGAGCACATCATTCCGTCTATATTCGCTTTTGTTTCGTACATTCTGCTTTCCTCCGGAGGGTAGTTACATGGTACCCTGCGGAAGAGTTAGTTTCAACTATCTGTGTGAGAAGTGTCAAAAAAAACAACCTCCCGTTTAGAGAGGCTGTCGTTTATTCAAAGCCTGATCAGAGCTGCGGGCCGGCCTTTACGAGAGCCTTGCCTTCTGCACTTGATTCGTACTTAGCAAAGTTCTTGATGAATCTCTGTGCAAGATCCTGTGCCTTTGCTTCCCACTCTGAAGCATCCTTGTATGTATCTCTCGGATCGAGGATAGCAGGATCAACTCCGGGGAGAGCTGTCGGGACTTCGAAATTGAAGTGAGGAATCTTCTTTGTAGGAGCTGTAAGAATCGAGCCGTCGAGGATTGCATCGATGATGCCTCTTGTATCCTTGATGGAGATTCTCTTTCCGGTTCCGTTCCAGCCTGTGTTGACGAGATAAGCCTTTGCGCCGCTCTTCTCCATCTTCTTCACGAGCTCTTCAGCATACTTTGTAGGAGGCAGTTCGAGGAATGCCTGGCCGAAGCATGCGGAGAATGTCGGAGTAGGTTCAGTGATGCCTCTCTCTGTGCCTGCGAGCTTAGCTGTGAAGCCTGAGAGGAAGTAGTACTTTGTCTGTTCCGGTGTGAGGACCGATACAGGAGGAAGTACGCCGAATGCATCTGCGGAGAGGAAGATGACGTTCTTTGCAGCAGGACCGTGGGAGATCGGCTTGACGATCTTCTCGATGTGGTCGATAGGATAGGAAACACGTGTGTTCTCGGTGACAGACTTGTCAGCGAAGTCGATCTTGCCGTTCTCGTCGACAGTTACGTTCTCGAGAAGAGCATCTCTTCTGATGGCGTTGTAGATGTCCGGCTCGCTCTCCTTGTCAAGGTTGATGACCTTTGCATAGCATCCGCCTTCGAAGTTGAAGACACCGTTGTCGTCCCAGCCGTGCTCGTCATCACCGATGAGCAGTCTCTTCGGGTCTGTGGAGAGAGTTGTCTTACCTGTTCCGGAAAGACCGAAGAAGATAGCTGTGTTCTCGCCGTTCATGTCTGTGTTTGCAGAGCAGTGCATCGATGCGATGCCCTTGAGCGGGAGGTAGTAGTTCATCATGGAGAACATACCCTTCTTCATCTCGCCGCCGTACCAGG
>CAVACS010000057.1:0-9221 GCA_963587105.1 Anaerovoracaceae bacterium
GCTCTACGGTCCGTGTTTAAACAGTTCTGATGGGTAGGAACGGTGATGCGGGCTCCAAACCTCCCGTAACATTGGCGAAGGACTCCGGGGAGAGAGACCCCGTTACCGCAGGAGAAGCGGGCCTTAAAGGCATTTTATCTCCACTCTCTGATAGCCTTCGGGCTTGAGGAGAGGTTATGTAAACTTGCCCTTTAGAAGGGTTAGAGATAGACATAAGGTGATGCACCTTTCACTGCATCAGTAATTATCCGGCTCCTCCCACGGGGCAAGCCCTGGGGTTTCCGCCGGTAGGACATTTAACAATGAAAAAACTTACATCTGTCATCTTGATTCTCGCACTTCTTGTTTTTTCGCTTTCTGCTGCAACAATCTCAAGTCCCGCAGCTACCGTGAACCTTACGAAGAACAAGGTCATCACGATGGATACTCTGAACAGCGAGTATGAGACATATACATCACAGGGCTACAGCGTTACAAAACTCGAAGTACTTAATTCCCTCATCGACGACATTCTCATCGAGCAGGGGGCCGCGCGTGACGGCTATTCAATCACAGACAGTGAAGTCGACCAGCTCTACGCACAGCAGAAGAGCTCAATCGAGAGCCAGCTCGGTGCAACGCTTACTGATGACGAATTCAACACTTACGTAACAGAAAACGCTGGTTCTGTCAGCGAATACAAGGAATACCTGAGAAAGCAGTACGTGACACAGAGCTATGTCTACGGCGTCAAGAGTGATACGGCCAACACCGTAACTGAGCCGACTGACAAGGAAATCAGGGCATGGTACAGACAGAACTCCTCCAACTTCATGATGCCGGAGATGGTAAGACTGAGCGTCATTGCAATGGAGAAGTCAGACAACGAGAGTGAGAACAGCACAAAGCTCAAGACTCTTCAGGATGTATACTCCCAGATCAAGGCGGGAACTCTCACCTTCGAGAAGGCCGTCCAGAACTACAGCGAGGACACATCGACGAAATCCAACGGCGGCGACTGGGGCTTCATGAGTGACAGCGAGACGACAAGGGCAAGCATGGGCGACAACTTCGTCGACACAGTCATGCTCATGGATGCCGGTGATATCGAGGGAGTATTCGAGACACCTTATATCTACTGCATCGTAAAGTGCACAGTACACCAGGATCCCAAGGTTCTCGCACTCACAGATACCATCGAAGATTACAACATCACAGTATACGACTACATCTACCAGGGTCTCACATACCAGAACAGCCAGTATGCCTACTACAATGCATACAACGAGCTTATCTCAGAGCTGAGAAGCCAGGCAAAGATCAATATTCTTTATTCAGAATCATGAGCACGAGAACAGACCGCCACAGGGCAAGAGAGATTGCCGTAGGCACACTATATTCATTAGACATCAACTCCAATCTTCCTCCAGAGGGGGATTGGATTCTTTTCCAGGGTCTGAATGACGAGGAGATCGAAGAGCTTAACACAGCAGTAAAGGTCTATGCACAGTTTCTGATCGAGGGAACGATATCCTCTCTCGAGGAGTGCGACAAGCTTATCTCACGCTATTCGGCAAGGCCTATCGAGATGATAGACGCTGTAGACCGTGCGATACTCCGTATCTCATTCTTCCAGCTGCTATACGACAGAGAGACACATCCGACTATTGTCATCGACGAAGCTGTGAAGCTCAGTCAGGAGCTCAGCAACGATGTCTCGTTCAAGTTCATCAACGGACTTCTCGATGCATATAACAGAGGAAAAGAATGATACAATACAAAGATGATTATCAGATAGACAAGATACGCACTTCATGCAAGCTTCTTGCAGAGATGTTCGAGACTGTCGGAGAGAAGATCGCAGAGGGCATCTCTACATGGGATGTCGACCGCATGTGCGAGGATTTCATGCGTAAGCATCACTCACGCGGTCCCTGCAAGGGCTATATGGGCTTTCCTGCAGTAAGCTGCACATCCGTCAACGACACAATCATACATGGTATCCCATCGAAGCGTCAGATACTCAAGAGCGGGGATCTCTTGTCCCTCGACGTATGCATCAGCCTCGACGGCTATATTTCCGACAGTACTCACAGCTACGAGATCGGGAAGGTCAGCGATGATGTACACGCGTTCAACGTCAATACCCGTAAGAGCCTGTACCTGGGAATCGATGCTGCATCAAAGAGCGGCGCCAGGATCATGGACATATCGCTTGCGGTATCGAATTATGCAAGAAAGTTCCACTACGGAATACTCAAGGACTACTGCGGACACGGAGTCGGATTCGAGCTTCATGAAGATCCGACAGTTCCCAACTACGTCGACCTTTCTATGCCAAATCCCAGACTCAAGAAGGGGATGGTATTTGCAATAGAGCCGATGCTCATGATGGGCGGAAAGAGCAGATACTACATTGATGATGACGAATGGGCAGTAAAGACGATTGACGGCTCGTACGGCTGTCACTGGGAGCATACGGTCGCAATAACTGAGAACGGACTGGAGATTCTCACAGAACTATAAAATATTAGAGGAGTGGATGTGGAGCAGCCGAAGAAGGATTTCATTACTTGTGACATGATTCGCGATGCAGGCATCAAGCTTGCTCACAGGATGTACAGCGTAGATCATTTCGTACCAGACGTGATCTATGATTCCCTGAGGGGAGGAGCATACCTTGCCAACGTCATCAGCGAATACTACAAGCTTCAGGCAATGAAGACGGGACACGAGCCGACATTCTACGCAGCTGTCGTCGCACGCTCCTACGGTAAGCTCGTCGAGCACACAAACAAGGTCGACATCGACGGTTGGACATGGAGTCCGAAGAACCTTAAAAAGGGACAGAAGGTCCTCATCGTCGACGATATCTTCGACACCGGCCTCACAGTCAACTCACTCTGCGACACGATCATGGCAAACGGAATCCCGAGAGAGGATATCAAGGTTGCAGTATATGACTACAAGGTATCTCTCTACCAGTGGAAAGACGGTAAGCCCGAGCTTCCCGTCCAGCCCGATTACTGGTGCCGCAGGCACATCCTCCACTCTAAGGACGACTATCTCTGGATTCACTACACATGCCATGAGTTCATAGGCCTTACGCACGAAGAGATCGAAGAGGTCTACGACGACGAAGAGGTAAAGAAAATACTTCACGAGATATGTGAAGACTGAAAATAGAAACGGGCTGATTTCTCAGCCCGTTCTCAATCACCTTAAACTCTATTTCCAGCTTGAATCGATTCTGCTGTCGTGGAGGTTGATGCACTTTGCGCCGCTTTCTGCCGTGATTACATTGATGTACTCGCCGTCCTTCACCTCGGCAATATATTTGACTTCAATACCTGTAAGGCTTGAAACAGCCTTCGTCGTGAGCTTCATTTCGCTTGTATTGATGTAATAGACGTTGTTGAGGCCGGAGAGAATGAAGTAGACGTTAGTGCCGTCCGAGTAAGCCTGGGCCTTCGTATACGTATTGCCGCTCGCGCCGTCTATCTTCGTATTGTCGCTTTCCTTATAGAACGCATTTGCTTTCGTCAGGAATACGGAATCGCAATAGGTGATGTAGTTGTTGGTGTTATCATATTTTGTTATGGAAGACGAATCGTACTTGAAATAGACTTCCTTTCCGCTGTCTTTGCCGATGAAATATCCGCCACCGATGTAACTGACGTCAGTAAGGGATGTATCGACTAATGTCCATGTTGAAGGTTCGGATGAGGAGGAGTAGGAGGAGACATAGCAGTTCGTGCTGTCGCTCTTACGGAATACGACAACTGTATTTCCGTCTTCGTAGAGAGATGATGTCGGTATATAACCGGAGAGTTTATCTGCCGTGTAATCAGTTACATTACCCGTCTGGTCTATCTTGTGGTAGCCGTCATCATAGTAGACACATTCCCATTCGGTTGATGAGATGAACCTTCCCCAGATTACATTTTTTGCAGTCTTCCCGGTACCCTGGCTTTCTGAGAGCTTTCTGCCTTCTTTTCCGTTGTAGATGAAGAAGATGTGCTGTCCTCGGCGATGACCTTATTGATTACATAGCTCTCCTTCTTGACTGACTCGCCGGCTTCCTGAAAGAGTCCGGTATCTGAATCCATATTGCATGAGACGGCAAGTGCGAGAAGAAGCAGCACTGTCATATATGAAAGAATCTTTTTCATTGTTTAACCTTTTCCTCCTAGTTACGGTAAGATGCAAAGAGCTGGCACGGAATTGAAGTATGCAGCCCGTTCTTCTTCGTGTTCACGTAGAGCTCGGGAGTGAAGATTATTCCGCTCTTGAGGCCGAAGGACCAGTTATCTGTGAAGAAGTATCTTGCACCTATGGAGAGTGTCATCGTAGGCGAGAACATCGACTTGTTGTTGTAGCTGAGATAGCTGAATCCAAGTCCTGCTGAAAGAGGAAGTTCTAACTTTCCCTGCACGGGAACGTAGGTTGCCTTCACAAGAAGGGGAACCTGGGTAAAGAGCTTCTGATCCGAGCATCTGTTGAACTGATAGCCGATCTCTCCTCCGACGGAGAGTACAGGGGTCACAAAGACTTCGTAGTCTATAGAGCCGTATCCTCCGATATTGAAATGGGTGCCTTCATCGCCCCACCAGAGCCCCGTCTTCCATTCTCCGCTTTCATTCTTGTAGGAATTGGTGAAGGGGAGGTCGGCACCGACGGTGATCGTGAAGACCTGTGAGCCTGTTTCATAGTAATCCTCTGCCGCAAGTCCCGTCAGAACGAGAAGAGAAAGCAGTATGATGATGAATGATTTCTTTTTCATGGCCTCAGTATACAGTAAAACGTAATGTCTTTCAAATTGAGTATTGTAGTAGACTCGGGGTATGAAGTAACATTTACGTGTGTTGGAACTTAAATGCAAAGAATTATCAGCAGATATTCTCTCTTCTCTCAAGAAAGAGACTTTATCCTTTATCAATAAAGGAAATAGAGCGCCGTCTCTTGCCGTCATACTTGTCGGAAACGACGCGGCAAGTGCATCCTACGTCAAAAGCAAGGCAAAGAGGTGCGCTTCCCTCGGGTTTGTGCATTTTCAATATTCCTTTAGTGAAGATTCATTGGAGAGTGATGTAATAGCTCTTATAAGAAAGCTCAATGAGGACGAGACTGTCGACGGTATCCTCGTACAGCTTCCGCTTCCTCCCCACATTTCTGTCGAATCTGTCATCAATGCGATAGCACCGGATAAGGATGTCGACGGCTTTACTCCCTATTCGATGGGAAAGCTTGCACTGGGAATGCCGTCATTCATTCCATGCACGCCTCTCGGAATATTGAAGATCCTCAGTCGCTGGAATATCGAGACGAAGGGAAAGAGGGTGTGTATAATCGGAAGGTCGAACATAGTCGGGAGGCCTCTCTCGATTCTTCTTTCATCAAAGGGATATGATGCAACAGTCACGCTCTGTAACTCATTCACCGAAAATATTCGAGAGATGACACTTGAAAGTGACATTGTAATATCTGCAGTGGGGAAGGCTGATTTTTTTGATGCCTCCTACATAAGAGACGGCTCTGTTGTAATCGACGTCGGTATAAACAGAGTGGAGGACAAGAGAGAGGCAAAGGGATACAGACTCACCGGAGACTTCCTCTTTGAATCCTTCCGTGATAGAGATGTTGCAATAACCCCCGTCCCGGGAGGAGTGGGGGTACTCACAGTCACTGCACTCATGATGAATACCCTTCTTGCCGCAGAGAGAAGAGAGGGGAGAAGATGAAGAAATACCTTATTGAAACATACGGCTGCCAGATGAACAGTGCCGAAAGCAATGCCATTGAGACACTTCTGAAGGGGCGCGGACTCGAGGCGACTGAAAACCCGGATGAGGCCGATGCAGTAATTATCAACACGTGTTCGGTCAGAAAGACTGCCGAGAACAGAATCTGGGGGCGGCTCGGCTTCTACCACGCAATAAAGAAGAATCGTCCTCTTACTCTCGTCGTAACGGGATGCATGGCATCGAGGATGAAGGACGAGATGAAAAGGGAGGCTCCGTTTGTCGACTTCGTTGCAACCAACGAGGAGAAGGACAGAATAGCAGACTATATTGCAGGGGAGAGCATTCTTTCCGAAAAAAAGTACAGTTTCCTTACATCCTATTACAAGGAGGGGGAGTTCAGTTCATATATCCCGATCATGAACGGATGCAACAACTTCTGCTCCTACTGTATCGTACCCTATGTAAGAGGACGCGAGATGTCGCGCTCTGTCGAATCGATCATCGAGGAAGTGAAGTATCTGGAGACAAAGGGCGTCAGGGAGGTGACGCTCCTCGGGCAGAACGTCAATTCATACTCTTCGACATATAAAGGAGAGGAGGTTGACTTTCCGCGCCTTCTCGAGATCATCACACCTTACATGCACAGCATCCTCTGGGTGCGGTTCGAGAGTCCCCATCCCAAGGATTTTTCATCCCGCCTCATCGATGTCATTGCAACAAATGAAAAGGTCAACAGTCACATCCACCTGCCGATGCAGTCGGGAAACACGAGGATCCTCTCCCTTATGAACAGACACACGACAAGAGAGAAGTTCATTGCCCTGGTCGGGAATATGTATGCCCGTATTCCTTCTCTCACGCTTTCGACGGACGTCATCGTCGGCTTCCCGACAGAGACGGAAGAGGAGTATGAGGAGACACTCTCCATGATGGATATCATGAATCCCAGCGAGGCCTTCATGTACTACTACAACCCCAGAGAAGGAACAAGAGCGGCCGCGATGGACGGACAGATAGATGAGAATACGAAGAAGGAAAGGCTTGAAAAGCTCATAAAATTGCAACTCGAGAGACAGAAGAGAATAAGAGAGGAAGCACTTCCTTTAACGGTTACTGCTATTATAACAACAGAGAGCAGGGACGACAGAAACCGCTATCTCTGTCGTGACGAGCATAACTACTACTATTCGATAAAGCCGCTTTCCAAGCACAATGCCGGTGACGTCGTCAGTCTCAAAGCCGACATTCTTCAGGGAAATACATTCAGAGGTGTGGAAATTGAGTGACTATGATTCTTTCTTCAAACTGTTGAAATCGTCCGCTCGTACTGCCGTTCTGACAGGCGCCGGAATAAGCACGCTCTCCGGAATCCCGGATTTCCGCTCGTCGGGAGGAATATATTCGAAGAAGTTCGGCTCTCTTCCTGTCGAGAGACTCCTGGAGATAGATTTCTTCCTCAGTCATCCCGAGGAGTTCTATTCATGGGCAAGGGACGGCTGGTACAGCAGTGCCGTCTATAAGCCGAGCATTGTCCATGAGACAGTTAAAAGGATGGAGGAGAAGGGGCTTCTCTCCGACGGTGTATGGACGCAGAACATTGACTCGCTCCATACATACTGCGGCTCGGAAATGGTCTACGAGCTTCACGGAACACTCCGTACATCGACCTGTACTGAATGCGGAAGAAAATATACATTCGATGAAACAAGGAGTGCTCTCAGAAAGAGTGCATATCCACAATGTACCGAGTGCGGCGGCCTTATCAGACCCGATATCGTATTCTACGGCGAGAGTCTCGACGGCTCTCTCATCGAGAGGGCACACTCTGTGATGAGCTCAGTCGATCTTGTCATAGTCCTCGGCTCGTCTCTTGTCGTCAACCCTGTCGCGTCACTGCCGCTCCTGACGCTTTACGGCGGAGGGAATGTCGTTATTGTGAACAGAGACAGGACATACCTTGATGATAAAGCCGCATTCGTCTTCGACGATCTGAAGGAGTGGGGCGAAAAAACCGGTGAATTTCTTGAAAAATGCTGAAAAAACCATATCTGAGGTTTGTTTTTTCTTTCAAATATGATTATATTTACGGCGTAAACATCTAATGGGGGTGTTTTGGTTTCGACTGGCTTTGCTAGGCTGTAGACTGCGAATCAAGCGCTGACTTGTTAAACCGGCAAAAAAAATTAAATGCTAGAAAAGAAGAAGACTACGAAGTCGAATCTGAAGCATTTGCTCTGGCTGCCTGAGCAGCTTCGGCAAAAAGAGGGAAAGTTCTGTCTCCGGCCGACTCTCTTATTTAACAAAGGAGAATCATCCGTTCTGAGTGTCCCGGCTTAACGGAAAAATACAGGGAATGCTTCATATACAACGTGCGTTCCGCCCCTCAGTATATGGAAAAGATCAGAAGCGGGACTACATTCGTAGACGTTTACAGGTAGACTGTTAGGACGGGAGTTCGAGTCTCCCCACCTCCATCGCTCATTGCCTATAATATTGGGGGATTATTTATGGCAACAAGAAACGATGTTCGTGTTGTAAAAACACGGCAGAAACTCCAGATGGCCCTTATCGGGATGCTGAAGGAGAGAAGAATCGAGGATCTCTCGATAACCGCTGTCTGCAGGGCTGCAGGAGTCAACCGTAATACATTCTATGCTCATTACAGCGATGTTAAAGATCTTCTTGACGAGGTGAAGAGCTCTTATCTTGAGTATATGCTGAGTGAAATGAGCGGAGAGAGAAAGAAGGGCGCGGATGTCGAGGATCAGCTCATCTACTTCATGAAGATCATCGGCGTAAGCCGTGACATCTTTCCCGTACTCTACCGCGATGAGGGCGGACAAGTGTTCCTTTCATCCCTTGTCAGGCTGACAATGGAGGAGACACTCTCCTCATCCTTCTGTGATATGGATAGAGATGAAAAAGCCGACACAGTCTCCTTCATCATCGGCGGCGTGAGCAGTATGATCGACATATGGCTGAAAAGCAGCTCTGCCGATGCCGGAACCGAAGCGGGAAGGATATACAGAATTATCGAGAAAGTCGGGAAATGACTTATGCTATCTCTGAGACCTCAGTATTTGAGATCCCTCAGCTGACGCCTCTGGTCGATTTTAGCGTCCCTCTCCTTGATTGTCTCCTTCTTGTCGCGGACATTCTTTCCGCGGGCAAGGGCGATCTTCATCTTCACAAGGTTACCCTTGAGGTAGATCTCGAGGGGAACGATTGTAAGTCCCTTCTCGTTGACCTTCCTCGTGAACTTCCTGATCTCCATCTTGTGCGCCAGGAGGATACGGCGTCTGTCGCTCTGGTGGTTGAAGATGTTACCGTGCGAGTAGGGCTGGATGAGAAAGCCGATAAGGACGAGAGAGCCGTCCTTCGGGGAGATGTAGCTGTCGGAGAACGAACACTTTCCCTCCCTGACGGACTTGACCTCGGTACCCGAGAGTGCCATTCCGCACTCGAGCTCCTCGATTATCTCGTAGTTGAAGTACGCCT
>CAVACS010000057.1:9292-14736 GCA_963587105.1 Anaerovoracaceae bacterium
GTATAAGCTTGAAAGACTTGTCATCACTCATGTTTCACCAGCCTGAATCCGTTGAATTCCGAACAGGAATATTTATGTGCCGTTCCCATATCTTCTATGGAGACATTCTCGTTGACATAGCTTCCGCCCGCCACAATGATATCATCAAAGGGGAAGAGTGTCTCGAGACGGGAAACAGTTTCACTCCCGACAAGCCTCATCAAAGGAATATAGACAGATTCAGTCATATCCCAGAGCTGTCCCATGAGAGATGTCGGAGTAGAGGAGTTGTTCTCCTTGTAGACAAGCGACGTCACATAGTCCTTGTCAACGGCCGAAAGTGCGGCAACCGTCCACTCCACGAATGAAGGAAGTGAATACTCTGTGCCGTCCTTTACGCTTCTCCATTCGGCATACGCCTCTGCAGCATACCAGCTTATATATCTCACAGGTCTCGAGGAGCGGGATGAAAGGGTTATATTCTTCAGATAGTTCGAGTCTGCAAGACCCTCTCTGACAAGTTCGTCGATATTATCTCTGCTCCACTTCGGGTTCGCCTCCACGAACTGCGCGTACTCGTTCTCTGTTATGAGATTGCCGGCTATGGAGAACGTGGAGTAGGTGAGTGTCTGTGCTATATAATCAGATGACGGATATTCTCCCGTCGTCGTTCTGCCGAGCGTCACTGTTCCGCCTTCGTATCTGTAGAAGGAACCGTCAGATGAGAGCGTTATCTCTGTCGTTTCGTCATTCTTTATTATTTCACTGCTCTTTCCGTCACCGTAGAGTGAGAGAAGAAAACTATGGACCTTACTCGTCTCGTCTGTTTCGTAGGTGATACCGGCATTATCGAGTACGGAGAGCGCCGCCGTGTAGTCGTCATACATCGTCTTCGATGTGATATGAAGCATTGAATAGAGCCATATGTCCCTTACATCGCTGATTTTCATTTCGGCAGCAGTCCGGGCAAACTTCAACATTACCCCGGGATAGACGGCGGATGAGGAGAAATCGGTAATCCCGGAGAATGCGGCTATATCTTCAGCACATACTTCCACGGCCCTCTTCTTTACTTCGTCACTGTATGTAAGAACGGGCTTGATCACAGTCGATTTATGGGAGAAAACAGTGAAGAAGTAGTGCCTCTTCACAGTCTCTTTCTGCTCTCCGATTGTAATTCCCTCGTATGTGAAGGTGTAAGTATGTTCTCCTGCTGTCGTCTCGATCTTTGACTCGTATCCGTTACCGAGATACCTTCCGTCTTCGTAGACACCGAGAATCGGAAGAGAGGTGTCGAATTTCACATATGCCCTCTTTGATACCAGACCCGGAAGAAGGCACAGGAGAAAGAATATCAAAAGGAGAAAAAGGAAGAACAATGCAAGTATATAGTAAGCGGGACGGATTCCGTGCCAGGGTTTCAATACGACGGGATCGACCTCGGGAAGCTTTGTCTTTTTGAACATAGCATAAAGGTAATAACCAATTCTTCTCTTGTCAATTGAGCGTGATGAGTGTTAATTTAGTCTACATGGATAAATTCCTCTGCCGGGTTGAAAGATATACAGAAAAGAAACTCACAAAGCGCAAGGCAAAGCGCCTTTACAACAAGACGAAGAAGAGAACCTTCCTCTCCGAGGCACTCGAGTGGCTCGATGCCCTTGCTTTCGGCGTATTCTGGGTCATTATAATCAATCAGTTCCTCTTCCAGCTCTTTGTCATTCCCTCCCCGAGCATGGTATCTACACTGCTTGTCGGCGACAGGGTCGTCGTCAACAAGACAAGCTACGGAATCGAACTCTATCCGACAGGCCCCAAACTCTTCGAGAGCGAGAGGCGTGTCCAGAGGGACGATATAATCACATTCTATAATCCCGAATATGATTCGAGAGGCCCCTTTTTCGATATCCTGAGCCAGGCTCTCTATATGGGAACGCTCTCACTTGTCAACATCGACAGGGACAGTGACGGCTCTGTCAGGGAGCGCCTCTTCGTCAAGCGCGCGGCAGCACTCTCGGGAGACAGGGTGAAGTTCGTAAACGGCGACGTCTATATAAAGGCCGCGGGAAGCGGAGAGTATGTCGAGGAAAATGAGTTCCGTTCGTCGAACGGCCTCAGCACAGCACCCTCACGCAGCGTAGACACATCGCTATACGATGCACTCAAAGCCGTTGCAAGAATCGAGGCATATATATCAAAGGACCTCAGTTATCCCAACTACCTGGTACAAGAATATTCTGCTATGTCGGGTACTGACTACGACTACAAGTTCGACCTGTATGAGTTCAACAGGGCATACTACGAAGAGCTGACATTCATCGATCCCTCGGACCGCAGTGCAAGAAGCTCTTCAGCAAAGTACACGGCAGGAATCTACGTTCCCGACGGCTTTGTGCTTCCTCTCGGCGACAACAGGGACAACAGCCAGGACGGAAGGTACTTCGGTCCTGTAAGCGAGGATGACATCAACGGAATGGTAGTTGCACGCTTCTGGCCGCTGAATCGTCTGGCAATTCTGACAGATGATTGATTCCTACCTTCCTTTCAAGCCTCTATCCTTATATATACATGTCCCTTTCTGCAGATCGAGATGCGACTACTGTGCATTCTATTCGACTATATTCGATTCAGACACAAGAGAAGCGTACTACGACATATTGAAGAAGGAACTTGAGAATATAGTGGAAGATGTAAAACGACCGTTCAATACGATTTACTTCGGCGGCGGCAACCCCCTTCTTCTCGGCATCGACCGCATTCTATCTCTACTCGAAAGAGCACAGCGTTACGGTAAAAGCAGGGAAACAACAGTCGAGATAAACCCGGAGGATGTCACACCTGAAATCGGAAAGCTTTACCCGGAAGTAACGAGGATATCTACAGGGATACAGTCCATGTCAGATAAAACCCTCACATTTCTCAACAGAAGAACAAGAAGAGACGACAACATAAAGGCGATGGAATATCTTTCCACATCGCCGTTCATCTGGAACGCCGACATAATGACGGCCGTCCCCGGGACAGATATCGCGGAGACAATCAGTGATATAGATATCGTCACAGGCTTTAACCCGCATCACATATCCTTCTACTGCCTTACATTCGAAGAGGGAACACCGCTTATAAGAAGAAGTGAACCCCTGGGAGACGAGAAGGAGAGTGAATTCCTCCTTTCCGGATGGAAGAGGCTCAGAGAAAAAGGCTTTAATCACTACGAAATCAGCGCCTTCGCACGCCCCGGATACGAGTGCGTCCATAACAGCGTCTACTGGACTCTGGGACAGTACATAGGACTGGGCCCCCAGGCCGAGAGCTTCTTAGGTTTCACAACAGGAACGACCATGCGGAACAGGGAGAATGTCGAAGACTTCATCCTCAATCCCGGCTTCGACTGCGAGCCACTTGCGAAAGAAGAGACCGAGGAGAGCTATCTTCTCACTTCGCTAAGAACAGTCAGAGGTATAGAGAAGAAATACTACCTTGACAGGTTCAACCTCTCCTTCGACGACCTGTATTCGGATAAAATAGCAACACTCGATCCGGAGTGGTACATAAACACAGACAAATCATTCTCCCTGACAGAGAATGGAATGCTGATGCTCAATACCGTCATTCTTACACTTTCGATGGCTATCTGAGCTTAACCATTTCATTTAATTTCTTTCAAAGTCGAAAGTTGATTTTGTTCCTTTTATAGAATACAATAATTAAAGGACGGTAAATGAGACATGAAATACATTTCGATAACACAGGCAGCAGAGAAGTGGAAGCTGACACAGAGGAGAGTCTGTGTTTTGTGCAATGAAGGCAGATTCGAGGGGGCGCAGAAAGCCGGTGCGACATGGATTATCCCCGAGAGTGCACAAAAACCGTCCGACGCAAGGATCAAAAGCGGAAGATATATAAAGACAAAAGACAGGGAGGGAAAGAATGGTTGACTTGAAGAAGATCTTTGAAGAACACGAGAATGTCAATATTGAAGTCAAGTCTGCCGAAAAGGGTGTTCCTTCTAGTCTCTGGGATACATATTCATCCTTTGCCAACACATTCGGGGGAACGATCATCCTCGGAATAGGAGAAGACCGTAAGACAAAGAAGTTTCTTCCGCTTGGTGTTGATAATCCCGAACAGATTATTCTGGATATATGGAACACACTGAATAACCGCCAGAAAATAAGCGCAAACATTCTACTTGAACATCATGTTTACTCATGTACCTATCAGGATCGTGATTACATCGTTATGGAAGTTCCGCGTGCTGAAAGGACTCAAAAGCCTGTATTTTTCGGAGAGGATATGTTCAAGGGCTCTTTCAAACGCAATCACGAAGGGGATTACCACTGTACAAAGGAAGAGGTGAAGGCGATGCTGCGTGATCAGTCGGACACATCGGCAGATTCTCTCATCCTTGATAATCTCCCTCTTTCCGTTCTGAATCCTGACAGCATTAATTCTTACAGGATCAAATTCAGTGGAATCAGGCAGAACCATTTCTGGAACAATCTCAGAGATTATGAGTTCCTGATGAAAATCGGAGCTGCCCGCATGTCAGAAAGTGACGGTCGTATTCATCCCACTCTCGGGGGACTCATCTTCTTCGGTAATTATATCGACATAATGAATGAACTTCCGTATTACTTCCTTGATTATCGTGAAAAAGACCTTTCTGATAAACGTTGGATTGACAGAGTATGCTCGAGCGATCCCGACTGGTCAGGCAACGTGTATGATTTCTATTTCAGGATATATAACAAGCTTACGTCCGATGTTAAGACTCCGTTCGAACTTGACAAGAACGGCGTACGGGTCGAAGAAACAGCTGTCCACAAAGCATTGAGGGAGTGTCTGGCCAATGCTCTTGTCCATGCAGATTATTACGGAAGACAAGGTGTGGTCATCGAGAAAGAATTCACGCACATCACATTTGCCAATCCCGGCACTTTCCGTATTGACGTCAACGAGGCGATTGCCGGAGGAATAAGTGATGCACGTAACACACGAATCTTCAATATGTTTTCGTTGATTAATATCGGCGAAAGGTCAGGGACAGGGCTGTGCGATGTTTTCAATGTCTGGAAGGAATATGGATATCGTGAACCGGAGATCATTGAATCTGTCTCTCCTGACAGGGTGACCATCTCAGTAAACTTAGAGTCTTCATTCATTGCTTCCTCGGAAAATGTCGTGAACTCGGAGAAAAATGTCGCGAATTCAGAAGTAAATGTCGCGAACTCAGAAGTAAATGTCGCGAACTCGGAAGTAAATGTCGCGAACTCGGAAGTAAATGTCGCGAACTCGGAAGTAAATGTCGCGAACTCGGAAGTAAATGTCGCGAACTCGGAAGTAAATGTCGCGAACTCGGAAGTAAATGTCGCGAACTCGGAGGAAAATGTCGCGAATCGGGATGAATTTGGCGCGAATCGGAAGGATGTTGGCGCGAATCGGAAGGATGTTGGCGCGAATCG
>CAVACS010000058.1:0-14699 GCA_963587105.1 Anaerovoracaceae bacterium
TGAAGAGCTTTCAAAGGCATATTCTATTCTATCACAGATTGATGCACACAGTGATGGAAGAACGGAAACAGAATATACCTGCTCTGAAAAATACGGGTACACCTTTGATAATGGTGACACCTTTTCGTTTAGTATGGAATCTGATAATTCCGGTAATGTTAAAATAACTGCCAACGGCAAACTTAGCAAACTTACTATCGATTCATCTGCCTATGAAATAAGTAATTATACTCTGACATATGCAGACGGCACGTATACAGAAAGCGGCAAATTTCTTAAAGACAACGTAGAGGTGACGAAAGAAGAAGCCGCGTCTTTCTTCAATAGTCTTAGCTTCAGATATAAGACCATTGAAGGTGCTTCTGTTAAGTATGAAAGAAAAATGACCGATAAATTCACATTTCTTAAGGATGGCGTGAAAAAAGATGGAAGCTCGCTGATGTTTATGAGCACTGATGGTGATAGTGAAATCGAGATTTTCGATATTACTTATGGTGAGGACAGAGTTCAGAACAAGGTGAGCGTTAAGAATAATGGTAGTGGTGACGTTTCTGTTACCGTTGACTATCTTGCGCTCAATGGTAAATTCTTCAATGCAGCATCAATTGAGAAATTGCTTAATAAGATGAAGAGTGGATACTGATAATCACTCAGTTAAACAACTACGAGAGGCAGGGCTGTGGCGGCTCTGCCCTTTGTTTTCTGCCGGTTCTCATCGATTCTGGATTCAGGCCTCTTCTCTTTCTGTCACATCATCCCCATCAGTATAAGCCTTATCCCCAGTGATAATAAGAGGACGATGTTGATGCGTACTGTCAGGCCCTGATGCCGCCCTCTCTTTATTCCCGATACCATCCCGAAGATGAGCATGAGGGGGAGAGTCCCCAGAGCCCAGAGCGTCATCATCAATGCGCCCTGAAGGGGAGAGGAGAGTGTCATTGCCGTCATCCACATTGTGCTTGAGAGAGAGCATGGCATTACGGCAGTGAAGACGCCGAGAAGCAGAGGTCCGGTGTTCATTCCGGGGTGAGTGGAGAAAGGGGAGTGCGGAAGGGCAGCCTCGATCATTCTTATTCCGGGTACACCCCATATCGAGAGGGCAGAGAAGACAACGTAGAGTCCGGCAAATACGTGGAGCATGCTTTTCATCATGTCGGAAAAGACGAGTGCGCTGCCTATTGCGGCAAAGATTGCCCCGAGCAGGGCTGACATGAGAACACGGCTTATGTTGTAAAGCGTTATCTTTATAAGTCTCTCCCGTCCCCTTGTCTCCCGTCCGGCAGCTCCTAGCATTATGCCTCCGCACATCACTATGCAATGTGTTCCCGACACAAGTCCGATAAGAAAGACGTTGAGGTAGATATTCCCGCCGTCCTCGGCGAGTGACGGGATTATCGGAAGGGGAATCACTTTGAGTACAACAGTGACGGCTAGTGCGGCCGCAATCGTCAATACATCATATATTATGCCGCATCTTGCCTTCTTCGTTACGGGATAGCCTGCCTCAGAAAGCAGAGCCTTTATTTCATCGGCGTTTATGACATCCGGGTCGTATGTGATCGCTGCTGTGCCCTTTATGTAGCTTGCCGTGACGGAGAGTATTCCCTTCTCACTCATCAGGGCATATCTTATGTTATCTTCACAGTCGGGACATATAAGGCCCCTGAGCGGCAGCAGAAGGCGGTCTTCTCTTATCATGATCTGATTTCCATCTTCCTGAGTTTCAGGGAATTCATGAGAACTGCGATAGAGGAGAAGCTCATTGCAGCCGATGCAATCGAGGGATTCATGATCCCTGCCGCCGCAAGAGGGATGGCGAGAGTATTATACACAAGCGCCCATATGAGATTTTCCCTGATATTTCTCATAACCTTCTTTGAAATGAGGAAGACATCCTCTGTCTTACCTATTTCGTCGTTGAGGATGATAATGTCAGCTGTGTCCTTTGCTATCTCTGTCCCGTTCTCTATCGATATGCTTACACTGCTTACTGCCATAGCCGGAGCATCATTGACGCCGTCACCGATCATGAGGGTTCTGTGTCCGTCCTTTCTGAGACTCTCTATGATGGCTGCTTTCTCCTCGCTTTTTGCGCCGTAATGGACACTCTCTATTCCGACGAGGCCTGCAACACGCTCAGTCTTTTTCTCCTCATCTCCGCTGATGAGGATGATGTCGAGGCCTCTCTTCTTCATTGATGTGACGAAGTCTTCCGCGCCCCTGCGGACAGTCTCTGCACCGTCGGAAGCTCTCCCTGTCGTGATCGTCCCCGTCTTGTCGACAGCGACAGTATCGACTGAAGCAAGGCGTGAGAATGCCGCAGTATTCTTGAAGAGAATCCCCATCTCTGCGGCCCTCCCGCTTCCGACCATAATGGATGTCGGAATTGCCAGTCCCAGTGCACACGGACAAGCAACGACAAGAACGCCCGCTGCTGTTATGAGGGCCTTCTCGAGATTGTGCGGAAGAAGGATGAAATACCAGAGAAAGAAGACGAGGACGGCGGCCAGAATGACAAGCGGTATGAAGACGGAGGCTATGGCGTCGGCTTTCTTTATCTCGGGAGACTCTCCCGACGTCGAGGAACGTACAATCTCGATGACACGCTCTATGGCGGAGTCTTCCTTTGTCGATATCACCTCGGCAGTGACAAAGCCGTCACGGACGACTGTTCCTGATATGAGGGTATCTCCTTTTGTCTTTGTTATGAGGTCACTCTCTCCCGTCATCACCGACTCGTCGACTATGCACTCTCCATCTGTGACAACGGCGTCAAGGGGGATTCTTTCGCCCTTGGCCAGGGCTATCCTGTCCTTCCGCTTTATTACCGATATGTCCATCTCCTCCTCGCTTCCGTTGTCCTTGATGACCCGAGCCCTCCGCGGTATAAGAGTGACGAGCTTTTTGAGTGACTGTGTCGCCTCGACCCTTGTTACGCTTTCGAGATAACGGCCGAAGAGAAGCATGCTCACGAGTACTCCCTGACAGAGGAAGTAGAGTTTTATATCCTCCTTCTGTGTTATCACGCTATAGAGGGAGAAGAGGTAGATAACTCCGGTCGAGAGAGATACAAGTACATTCATATCGAGCCTGCCGCTTCTGATCGAGCGGATCATGGAGCGGAAGAAGCACCTTGCGGGAAAGACGATGATCAGAGTCCCTAGCACTGCCTGGATATAAGGGGAGGGCCCCCAGAGAAGGGGAAGGGTAAGAAGCACGGAGACGATGAGAGAACGCAGCACCTGAATCTGGCTTTCGGCAAGGATCTCCTCCTCCCCGTTCCCGACTTCCTTGATATCTGCCTTTATCCCCTTCTCGAGAAAGAAGGAAATGAGAGAGGACTCTGTATCTCCGGTTCTGATTACCTTTACTTCGACACAATCGTTGTCCTCCACCCATTCCAGGGCTCCTGGAAAGGAGGAGAGAAACTCCTCTTTTACTCCGTCCCTGTCTTCGGAGAGCGTCATACGGATTGTGTCCTCGCTTATTCTGTAGCCGGAGCGCAGGAGCTTTGCCCTGAGGAGCCTGAAGTCCGCACGGCCCGGGTATTCAATGTAGAGCGTGCCGTCAAGGTAACTGCACTTCACACTCTTTGTCTCCATGCTTCTCCTGACGATTCTCTCGACGGATGCCGAGCATGAAGGGCAGTCCATGCCGTATACCTTTATTCTCGCCTTATGCATTGTTCTCTTTTCTGAGTCTCAGGAATTCTCTGAAGGCAATGAAGGATGAGGGAAGACAGAGAAGCGGCACCTCGAAGAGGAATACCCAGCTTATCCAGTCGATTCCCCGGTAGAAGACACCGTTCCATGTGACACCTTTGATAAGCTCGAAATACGAATAGTTCCATACTCCCCAGAGCCCCGATGCCGCACCCCTGAGGTGGATGATGAGAAAGCCCGCTGTCGTGAAGACGCCGCCGGCTGCGGTGACGATTGTCGAGCTCATCCTCCTGAGCTTTATGAGGAATATCGAGACGGCGGGGAAGATATAGACTGTCAGATTCAATACAAGAAGCGAGAGGGGGATGCTGTAGCCCCAGTTCACTGCCTGTCTTATATGATCCCCGTCATGAAGCAGAATCGAGATGAGTATGACGACTGCCGATACTGTGACGCTCTTCAGCGCCTTCTCAGACGGCCCGTTATTGAGTGTGTTCACTATTTCCTTATCGGACATATTAGCCTCCGTTTTTTTATTTACCAAATGGTAAAAATAAAATAGACTCTTATTGACCACATGTCAATAATGGATAGAATGATTTCATGCCGTTAGTAGTCAACAGGGAAGAAGAGAAGAGAAAAATCCTCATGGCATTCGAAGAGTGCCTCGGCACAAAGCCGATATTCAACGTAAGCTTGAGAGACATCGCATCCAGGGCCGGGATGACGCATCCCAAGATTCTATGCTATTTCGATTCGCGTGAGGATCTCATACGGGAATACTGCAGGTATATAAAGGACTATATGTACACTCACTGTGAAAGGTGGTTTAAAGAACACAACCCCAGTGATTATGAGTCGAAGAAGGCCTATATCAATGCCTTTCTAGGATACTGTGCAAAGGGAGAAGAAGGCGAGACAAGACCGACGGCGACTGTGCAGACCTACGTTCTTGCAAAGTACAATAGTGATATCAAGCGGATGATCAAAGAGGAGTTCATGGAGTGGAAGGCATTGATGAAGAAATGCCTTGTCTCTGTATTCGGAGACGGGGTGGAAGACGACGATGCAGAGTTCATGATGGTTCTCATCACCGGAATATTCATGTGTCACTACAACGACGTATTATCTCCATCCTATGGAGAAGATATGCTCTCTTCCCTTGCTTTTCTCAGAGAGAGCTGACCCTTTTCTCCTCTGCCACGGCGTCTTGAATATTAGTTTCTCTCTTTCTCGTATCGCTCTGCATTAGCCCCGGGAATGATAATCTCCTGAATAGATTCTGACACAATGAAGACAGTAGAGTAAGGGGTGATAACGATGCCGGAGAGTCCATCCTTTATGCTTTATTGAGATAAGTGCAGATAATAATGGATTCTTTGTCTTTATCTGGGGTTTTTATCGAGATAAAGACTAAAAATATTTGATTTATAGTCTAAAACATGGTAAAAACAGGATATGTCAAAAGAGTTGATCATCGGCCGTGAATACGAGATAAGACAGCTTGAGGAATGCTGTGAGTCAAAGGAATCCCGTCTTGTCTTAGTTTATGGAAGACGCAGGGTTGGAAAGAGCTTTCTGATAAACCAGTTCTTCGATAACCGCTTCGACTTCAAGCTCGTCGGTGACAACAGACTGAAGAAAAGTGAACAGCTTTATAATTTTCATGACGAACTCAGTCGTCAGTGGAAAAAGGACACAGCTCTTCCCGGGACATGGCGTGAAGCATTCTTCCTCCTTCGTGATTACCTTGATGAATTCACGGATGACAGCAGGCATGTTGTTTTCTTTGACGAGATGCCGTGGCTTGATAATCAGAAGTCAGGGTTCCTCGAGGCATTCGAGTATTTCTGGAACAGTTACGGGGCGGCAAAGAACAATCTCATAATGATCGTATGCGGCTCGGCGACTTCCTGGATTGTCGATAATTTCGACCACAATAAGGGAGGCCTCTTCAACAGGCAGAACTGCCGTATATATCTTCAGCCGTTCAATCTCTATGAGACAGAGAAGTTTCTGATAGAGAAGAAGGGAATAAACTGGAGTCGTTATGATATAGCGGAATGCTATATGATTCTCGGCGGCATTCCATACTACCTGGATCTGCTTTCCAGGAACATGTCTCCCTCGGAGAATATCGACAATCTGTTCTTCAAGAAGAGAGGAGGGCTATGGGATGAATTCGATAATCTCTACAGAACCCTTTTTTCGAACAGCGACAATTACATAAAGATTGTCGAAGCTCTTTTCAGAAAGAAATCGGGGATGAACAGGAAAGAACTGCTTGAAGAGACAAAACTGCCTTCCAATGCAGCCTTCACCCGCATGCTGCGTAATCTCTCCGATTCGGGATTCATCACGTCGTACAGTTATTTCGGCAGCAGGAAGAAGGGCACTGTCTTCATCCTTTGTGACTTCTTTACTTTGTTCTATCTCAGGTTCGTAAAGGAGAATTACGGCGGTGATGAAGAATTCTGGACTCATCACGCTGATCAAAGCTCGAGGATGGTCTGGGCGGGACTGACATTTGAGGCTTTGTGCAGAAGCCACCTGAGACAGATCAAGGATAAGCTTTCGATTTCGGGGGTATCGAGTGAAGTTTCTCTCTGGTTCTGTAATGCTAGAGAGGAACAGAGCGGTGCACGGATTGATCTTCTCATAGACCGCAGGGACAGGATAATCGATATTCTCGAGATGAAGTTCTCCACCGACGACTATGTCATAACAAAAGAATACGATGAGGCCCTCAGACGCAAAATCAATGTTTTCAGAGAGGTGACCGGGACAAGAAAGGCACTTCATCTTGTCATAGTTACAACCTTCGGCCTCAAGAGGAACATGTACTCTTCGAGAGTGCAGAGTGTCATCACGTTTGACGATCTCTTCAAACCGTGACGGCAGCCTCTTTGACGCATATTGAATTGTAAATTTCCCGAGCCTCCCGTGCAACGAAGATCTGAGACCGGGGGCAGTCACACCGGCCCCGGTTTACAAAAGGCAGAATAAGGCTTATGCATCTTCTATGGATGTAACCGGGAGCTATGTTATTTCCCTTGATTCTGAAGCCGGTTTCAGCTGTTCTGGAGATAGCGTGAGAGAAACTCCTTTGTCCTCGGGCTTCTGGGGGCATTGAAGATCTCATCCGGGCTTCCGTCCTCTTCGATCCTGCCGTCGGCCATGAAGAGAACACGGTTCGACACATCGCGCGCAAAGCTCATCTCGTGTGTGACGACGAGCATTGTCATGCCGCTTCTGGCAAGTTTCTTCATTACGTCCAGAACTTCACCGACCATCTCGGGGTCGAGTGCCGATGTCGGCTCATCAAAGAGGAGAATCTCGGGACTCATGGCAAGGGCCCTTGCAATTGCTACGCGCTGCTTCTGTCCGCCCGAGAGCTGCCGCGGCTTTGCGTTTATGTATTCGTCCATTCCGACCTTCGAGAGGTATTCGTGTGCTATGCGCTCTGCTTCTGCCTTATTTCTCTTCAGAACCTTAACCTGTCCGATCACGCAGTTCTGGAGAACATTGTAGTTGTTGAAGAGGTTGAATGACTGGAATACCATCCCGACCTTTGTCCGGTACGCGTCCTCGTTGATTTCACCCCTGAGGACGTTCCTGCCGTCATATATTATGCTGCCGCCTGTCGCATCCTCGAGCATGTTGATACACCTCAGAAGTGTGGACTTGCCGCTTCCCGAGGAGCCGATGATGCTGATCACATCCCCCTTCACGACGGAGAAGTCGATGTCCTTCAATACCTCGTTCGTTCCGAATGTCTTTACAAGATGCTCTACTTTCAGAAGTGTTTCCATCAATGAGTTCCTCCGGTCTTGGGATTGTAGGATGTAAGGCCGCTTGTGAATGCGAGTGTGTCTGTCGTCGCGAGATCGAAGTTCGCAGGTCCGTCCATCCTGCTCTCGGCCCATCTGAGAATGCGCGAGCATGCGAATGTCAGGATGAAGTAGATGATCATCGTGACTGTCGCAGCCTCGAAGTAGGTATATAGTGCTCCCGATATGCTCTTGAAGGTGAAGAAGAGCTCGACAGTTCCGATGATGGAGAGCACGCACGTATCCTTGATGTTAATAATAAGGTTGTTGCCTATCTGGGGCATGACGTTTCTCAGCGCCTGGGGCAGTACGACAAGTGTCATTGTCTGGAAGTGGCTCATCCCGATGGCCCTTGCGCCTTCCTTCTGTCCGTTGTCTACGGAGAGGATGCCTCCTCTTACAGTTTCAGCCATGTAGGCACCGGTGTTGACAGATACGATTATGATTGCCGCACTCCACATTCCGAGGTTTACGTGGAAAAGCTGTGCCGTACCGTAGTAGATGAATGCCGCCTGGAGCATCATCGGGGTTCCGCGGAAGATTTCGACGTAGGCCGTGAGGATCCATTTGACTACTTTCAGAAGGGCTCTCGTAAGCTTCCCTGACGTCTTCTTCGGCTCTGTCGTCTGAACAAGTCCCACTGCAAAGCCTATAACGCACCCGAGGAGCGTGCAGACTATGGCGATGACCATAGTCGTGAGCGCTCCTTCAAGAAGTGACAGGCTGTATCTCTGGAGGATGTAGATCATCCTCTGGAAGAAATTCATCTGTGAAATCGTCATCTCGTCTCCTTAGAGTGAAAGCGGCTGGACGGAGATGGCTTCGTCCATCATCCTGTTGTAATCATCGACTGTGAGAGTCGCGAGTGCTTCGTTGATTCTTGCCGTCAGCTCCGGATTCGCCTTCGATACCGAGATACCGATGTTGATCTCCTCCTCGCTTACCTCGAAGTCATCGCCGGAAGCGGAGAAGTCGAGAAGTGTGAACTGGGGGTAGGCAACAAGGGCAGCCTGTGCTGTCGGCATGTCTGTGCATACGAGGTCGACTCTGCCTGAAGCAAGAGCAACGAGCATTGCAGGAGCGCTCTCCTGTGCTGCGAGGATGTTCGCATTCTTTATCTGGGGAAGACAGAGGTCATACCATACCGTATTCTGCTGGCTTGTGCATGTAGCGCCCTCGAGGTCACTCACTCCCTTTGCGGATGCATAGCTACCGTCTGAATTGACGAGGCAGACGATGGAAGCATAATAATAGGGCGATGTGAAATCGACCATCTCGAGACGATCTGATGTGATTGACTGACCTGCAATTACGCAGTCGACTGTTCCCGACTGTACTGCAGGAACAAGGGAATCCCAGTCGAGCTTGACGATCTCGAGCTCCATTCCGAGATACTGGGCGATATACTTAGCCATCATGACGTCGTAGCCGTAAGCGTAGTCCTTGCTTCCGCTGATTCTGACGGCGCCGTTAGCGTCTGTCGTCTGTGTCCAGTTGTACGGTGCATAACCGCATTCCATTGCGACACGGAGCGTGTTTGCAGAAGACTGTGTCTCCGTGCTTCCTCCTGCGAAGAGGAGGGCTGCGAGTAATAAAGCGAGCGAAAGAGTAATAAGTTTTTTCATGTTCGGCTCCCGTAAAATAAAAGTTTCAAGTAGGTTGGTAAGGAATATAGCGGGCTGTTAGAAAATAGTCAATATGTTATTTTCAATTATTATATGTTATTTCAATAACAAATGCAGGAGGAGGATGTCCATAAAGAGAGGCCCGTTCTCTTCCGGGCCTCTGTATCGGTTTATCACACTTATTTCTGGACGAAATGGATGCCGAAGCCGCCGATCTCCTCGTTGATGTAGAAGAACTTGACTTTGCCCTTTGCGTCGTATGTGAAGCTCTGCTCGTTTATTGTGTATCCGAGCTTCTTTACATAAGCCATCGTGCGTGCGATGTTGTTGACCTTGTATCCGATGTGGCCGTGTGTGCCGGGGCCGTTGAGGTTCATGATCTCGATTGAGTCGTTCATGAAGAAGCCCTTGCTTGTCTCTCTCACTGCCATGCCGAAAGCGGAGAACTTCTTTGTCATATCCTCGCCGTCTTCCTTGCCCGAAGCATTGACGCCGAAGTGTGCGAGTTCGAAGCCCTGCATCTTCGTTACTGCATCGCGGCAGAGAGCCTCGATTTCATCCCACTTGTCGTTGTTGATCAGGTCTGCCTTGACCATCCATGAACCGCCGACAGCGAGAACGTTTCCCGCCATTGCATAGTCTGCGAGGTTTGCCGGGTTGATACCGCCTGTCGTCATGAACTTGATGCCGGGGAAGGGACCGCCGAGATCCTTGAGCATCTTGACGCCGCCTGATGATTCAGCGGGGAAGAACTTCAGAACCTTCAGACCGAGGTTGACGCCCTTCTGGACTTCGCTTGCCGTGCATACGCCCGGTGTTACAGGAACGTTGTTCTTCTGGCACCATCTTACTGTGTCTTCGTCGAGACCGGGGGAGACTATGAAGGAAGCACCTGCCTTCACTGCTCTCTCCGCTGTTTCGGGATTGAGGACTGTGCCTGCACCTATGACCATCTCCGGATAAGCCTTGACCATCCTCTTGATTGCCTCTTCTGCTGCGTCTGTTCTGAATGTGACTTCAGCACAGTTGATACCGCCGCGGCACATAGCTCCTGCGAGAGCCTCAGCCTTTGCGGCATCATCGATCTTAACGACTGGAACGATTCCGAGGGTATGGAAAAATTCAAATAATTCAGATTCCTTCATTTGTTGCCTCCGATTGAAGAGAGTATAACACAGTAAAACCGACTAAATAACGGAAGATTCAGACATGTTGTTGACTCTTAGAAACCCGCCTCTGAAAATGAAGCAAATTCAAAAAAGGAGACAGATATGTCAGACAAGAAATATGTAACATTCGGCGAAATCATGCTCCGTCTCAGGAGCCCTGAGCATGAGAGATTATTCCAGAGCCCGGCTCTGGAGGCTACATTCGGCGGCGGTGAGGCCAACGTTGCAGTTTCTCTTTCAATATTCGGCGGCGACGCAAAGTTCGTCACTGCACTCCCCGATAACGCTGTCGGTGAGGCATGTAAGCGTGAAGTTATGAAGTACGGTGTCGACACATCGGCGATCAACATGGTCAAGGATGCAAGACTTGGAATCTACTACCTCGAGACAGGTGCGGTTCAGAGACCGTCTCTTGTCGTCTACGACAGAGCAGGATCTGCTGTTGCCACCTCCAAGCCCTCCGATTTCGACTGGGCTGAAATCATGAAGGGAGCTTCATGGTTCCATACAACAGGTATCACACCGGCT
Organism: Anaerovoracaceae bacterium; assembly: GCA_963587105.1. Classification (GTDB taxonomy): domain Bacteria; phylum Spirochaetota; class Spirochaetia; order Sphaerochaetales; family Sphaerochaetaceae; genus Ornithospirochaeta. The sequence continues at coordinate 10,815 of CAVACS010000058.1, forward strand.
GTCAGCAGGGAAGCTGCAGACTGCGCTCTCGAAGCAATGAAGGCTGCAAAGAAGGCAGGTGCTACTGTCTCCATCGACCTCAACTACAGAAAGAAGCTCTGGAAGTACGGAAAGACAGCTCCGGAGGTCATGTGCGAACTCGTGAAGTATGCAGATGTCGTCATCGCCAACGAAGAGGATATCCAGAAGTGTCTCGGAATCGAAGCAGATAGCGATGTCACATCCGGTAAGCTCGATACAGACGTCTACAAGGAGCTTGCTCAAAAGGTCAAGGCTCAGTACCCGAACGTACAGTATGTAGCAATCACACTCAGAGAAAGCAGAAGCGCTGACTGCAACGGATGGAGCGCAGCTCTCTCCGGAAAGAACGGCTTCTATCTCTCACGCCACTATGAGATCACTGACATCGTTGACAGAGTCGGCGGCGGTGACAGCTTCGCAGCAGGCATCATCTGGGCTCTCAGCCACTACAGCGATGAGCAGTACTGCATCAACTTCGCAGTTGCGGCATCCTGCCTCAAGCACACGATCAACGGCGACTTCAACCTCTCGAGGCTGAGCGAAGTCGAAGCTCTCTGCAAGGGCGACGGCTCGGGAAGAGTCCAGAGATAATCATTCTCTCAAAGGAAAATGGGGTAGTGCAGACTACCTCATTTTTGTTTAGAATACATGTACTATGAACAAACTTATTCTTCTCGGTGATTCAACCTGCGCTATAAAGGAACGCACCGCACGTCCGGAGACGGGGTGGGGCGAGGTCTTCTACCAGTATGTATCTGCTGACTGGACGGTCCTCAACTTTGCAAAGAACGGCCGTTCGACAGCATCCTGCCTTTCTGAGGGCATATTCAGCCGTGCCCTCATCACGGCCTCGGATGGAGACGCTGCCTTAATCGAGTTCGGCCATAACGACCAGAAGAAGGACGAGAGGGGAACCGAGCCCTTCTCCCGCTATGCCGCCAACCTTATTTATATGGCGACCCAGCTCAGAAAGAAGGGCACTGAAGTATACTTCCTCACCTCAGTCCCGAGGAGGAAGTTCTCGCTCGGACGCCCCCTCGATTCCCACAAGGATTACATTGCGGCGATGAAGTGGGCGGGGCATCAGATTTCCGTTCCCGTTATCGACATCACGATACCGCTCATGATGGATCTTGCCGTACTCGGTGACGAGGGGAGCCGGAAATACTACATGAACTTCGGCCCGGGATTATATGAGAACTTCCCCGGGGGGAAGGACGACAATACGCACCTCAGGCCGGAAGGTGCCCTCTGGGTTGCGGGAGAGATAGCTTCCCTGCTGAAGGCTCTCGGCTGCTCCTTCATGCGGTAGCAGCTTTCATAGCTTTGCCGGTTCTCCGATATTCTCCATTTCTTCTTCCTCGATTCTTGGAAGTCTCAGCACTGTCCAGCCTCTGTTTATGTAGAGATTGGCGTTGTCGATGAATGAAGATGTAAGCTTTTCTACGTCTTTTCTGATCTGATCGGTTAGTTCGACTCCCGCATTCTCAATGTTATCTGTGATGTATGATGATATCTTCTCAACAGACGGGGAAGGGCTGTTGAAGGTATAAGCTCTCACTCTTCTCATAAGATCTTTGGAGAAAGGAACGTCCATATAAGAGAGCGCATTTCTGATCTCTTCGCACCTCTCTCCCGACACCTTTCCGAGCATCGACTTCATATCATCGATTCTCCGAATCATTGATTCGTCGTGATAGACAAACTCGGAGAGTTTCTTTCCCTGATGAGGAGAGGGAGAAGGAACCTTTTCTCCTCTGACCATATTGTAGACGTAAGGCGACGAAGAGGTGAGATCCTCAAGGTATTCTCTGAGCCTCTCCTCCTCTTCTGTGATGATCGGACCTTTGATATCCACAAGGTCGTCCGGAACATAGAAAGGCTTTCCTTCCTGTGCTTCGAAGACTCTGTAGAACGGCGTGTATCTTTCGTAGGCTCTCAGTCTGTTGTTGACCAGAATCCTATTCATGTCAGAGCGTCTTTCCCTGCTGTAGAGTTCATCGGCTTCATAGACAAAATAGTCGTGCTTTTCACGCCTGACGATCGAAGAGAACGCACAAAGCTCCTTCTTTTTGATCCTGATGGTTTCCGGATTTCTGTATGTGAGTGTCTCATACACAGCCCAGAGATCCCCGAGTAGTATGGCGCCGTAGAGATTCGCCGCCCCTTCGAAGAGAGCATGCAGATATTCAACCTTCTCTTCTGTGAGTCCTGCATCCTTGTACATTCTCTGTAGTGTTTTTTCTCCAAGCGGTTTCGGAAATGTCATATTGTCCTCCGACTATAGTGTTGTTATGAGAGCCGGGATTTTCCTTCGTCTCCTCTTTCTATCATGCCATGGAATACTTTACGCCGTAAAGGCCGATTTCCGCCTCCAAGGCAGAAAGAGATTCCTTACTGCGGCCTTTGTTCCATCTTACAGGATGGTTCAGATCCCGTCGCCTTTCTTTTCCGCACTATTGTTGAGTGCTGTCACATCCACCTTGTAGAGTTCCCGTCGCCGTGACGCTCTGATGCATGAAAGCGGCCATATACCAGGGCAGATAGAGAATGCCGTCTTCTTCGAAAACGTCGGCTTGAGAGAATACGTACGATCTGTTCTCCTTCCAGATAGCGACTCTTCTCACATTGTCGAGGACCTTATGGTTTCTCCAGTCCGAGCCGCTTCCGCTCTGGAGAGCAAAGTCGACCTCTCCGTATTTCTTGGAATCGAAATAATGGCATAACCGTCCCTCTCTGCTGATATATCACTGTCTTTTAAAGCATCTGCGACATTTTTCCATAATAAGGGAATGAGTTGTACTAGTCATCTGAACTTCTGTACTAGGCCGGGCCGGAGAGAACGCGGGAGCTGAGTATGGAGTTAAAGAGGACATTTTTTCATATGATCCGGCATCCAGTTTCTCTATACAGAGACAAGAGTTAACTGCCATTCTGTAGCATTCAAGTCCTGAAGTAGTCATTCTTTTGTGAATTACTCGGCAATTGAATTGCCAGAGCATCGTGGAGTTTAGCCACGGGTGCATCCATGACACCGCTACCGCTTTTCACACGGCTACTTTTACTACATATGGAGTCTTGATTGGTTTCATATGTATTTCTTTTTTACTTTTTTGACCATAGAGCCTCAGAATGTTATAGGCCCCAACACAGTCTGCATTCCATTCTCTTTCCCCATCAATGTAGACTCCTCTTTTCACTCGCTTCTCTCCTGTAGCATACTTACTGGAAACTGATGGAGAGAGTGGAGAACATTGGCTGGTATAGCATTCCTTCTGCTGAATTACGATAATACCCGCATCTTCTGCTTTGTAAGTAAGCTTATCAACAAGCTTCCTGAAAGGAAGGGAGTGCATCTTCTGATTTAGTTCAGAACCCTTGTTAAACCCTTCCCTTATCCCAGTGACATCGCCCACAATAACAGTGTTGATGTTGTTGGTAAGACAATAGCTTATAACCTCCCTTGTGATCTTATGAATGTAATCATTGATGCAGTTATTCTTCTTCTCATATAGCCTCATAATGTGTTTAGAACTCTTTGGGTTTTCCACTCCCTTTTTCTTTTGAGCCAAATACCATTGAGATTGTATTCTCTCGATCTGTTTTAGGTATTTCCGTTCGAGAGAAAGATACTTTCGGCCCACTATAAAAGTCTCTCCGCTTACATTTGAATAGCAGGTCATCAAATTATTAATGCCAAAGTCTATAGAGAGATAGTTTCCATTATCCTCCTTCATAACACTATCTTCTACTTCATAGATAACAATACATCTGCACTCTCCATTAACATCAGGTGGATAGAGCTTAATGGTTATTCGCTATTTGTGGTGGGTAACCTCAAGCCATGATCTTCACAAATGGGAA
>CAVACS010000059.1:0-542 GCA_963587105.1 Anaerovoracaceae bacterium
TAAAGAGGAACTTCGACAAATATTCGAAATTCCTCATATTTTTACGGTCCAATTGGCCTGGATTTATTTCATGCGTTTATCCTGTTTCTTGAGTTCCAACGCAATCATTTTTGATAGATTAGATAGACTCGAGATAACACAATCAGAAAACAAGCTTGAAGAGACAACTTCAAAGAAATATTCAAAAAACTTGAAGAACCGAGGCCGAAGAAAGCTGTGCTCTTCTTCCGCGGCCAGATGTTCGACGCCTTCTCCTGTATTGCTGATATCATCGGCACAGCAGAAACTTAGAACTAAAGAGAACGTTTGCACAGAGTTATCAATACAAATGCCAGATGAACTTGCACTTCAGTCTTCATCGGTTTCAATAACCCTACCTATATCATCGCTGATGGTAGCTGTGTACTTATCCATTGTGCTAACTTCATCGATAATAGAAGAAATCGTATCAAACAGCCTGTCTATCTCTTCCGGCTTTAATGCTTCTTTGATTTCAAATTGTTTTTCTCCTACAAAGTATCGGCTGAATAACCCTTCCCGCT
>CAVACS010000059.1:552-14610 GCA_963587105.1 Anaerovoracaceae bacterium
TTTATGTTCTTGCTGATTTCCAACAGGGTTTCAAATATTTCTGTTGCACACAAATATTCTTCTCTAATTGACGATAACATCTCATTTCTGAGGTTTCCAGTTCATCTTTACACAAATTATTCTCGTCTGCCATATCACTCCTTATTATACAATGCTCCTTGCAGGCTGTATATCCTCACTATGGCCACCATATGAGGTCGTATACCGTTTTTTTTCTTCACTCAAAGCGGAATCCGGGGTTACAATTGGCTGTTGATCAAACATATGAGGAGTATTTATGGACAGCAGACTCAATCCGCTCTTTACACCGTGGAAGATAGGGAAATGTGAAATCAAGAACAGAATCGTACTTACAAGCATGGGGGGAACCGACCTCTTCGGCTGGATGGAGAAGAACCACTTCGACAAAGACGGGGCCGAGTTCATCATGCGGGTTGCAAAGAACAACTGCGGCCTTGTACTGCCCGGCTGCCAGCCCGTCTACAACCCGATGTTCGGGCAGTGGCTTCATAAGAACAAGGGAATGTACAGGAAGCTGGCAGAGTGGATGCCCGAGTTCCACAAGACGGGAGCAAAGCTCTTCGTGCAGCTGACTGCGGGCTTCGGACGCAGCTTCACGATATCTGAAATGATGGAGAAGCTCTATACAAATCCAATTCTCAATGTACTCAGCAAGCCCGTCATGAATCTCGACAAGATTACGGCAAGTGCCTCTCCCTCCCCCAACCGCTGGTCCGACAAGGTCCCGTCGAGGGAGATGACGAAGAAGGAGATCGAGTACATGATCTTCTCGTTCGCCGAAAGCGCAAGGCTGTTAAAGGAGGCAGGTGTCGACGGCGTCGAGATACATGCAGTCCATGAAGGATACCTGCTTGATCAGTTCACACTCAAATACGTCAACAAGAGGACTGACGAGTACGGAGGCTCGTTCGAGAACCGCTATCGTTTTGCAGTCGAAATCGTCAGGGCAATCAAGAAGGCATGCGGTGACGACTATCCCGTCTCATTGAGATACAGTGTCCTCTCCAAGACAAAGGGCTTCAGAGAAGGAGCTCTCCCCGGAGAGGACTATGTGGAGGCCGGACGTGACATGGAGGAAAGCGAGAAGGCCGCAAGATATCTCCAGGATGCCGGTTACGACATGCTCAACTGCGACAACGGCACATACGACGCATGGTACTGGGCGCATCCTCCCATCTACATGCCCGAGAACTGCAACCTGGAGGACGTCGAACACATCAGAAAGTTCGTCACGATCCCCGTCGTCGCAGCAGGAAGACTCGATCCCTACGTCGCTGCCGAGGCAATCAAGAACGGCGATCTCGACGGCGCGGGATTCGCACGACCATTCCTTGCTGACCAGGAATGGGTGACGAAGCTCATCGAGGGAAGGCCGGAGGATATAAGGCCGTGCATACTCTGCCACAACGGCTGTTTCAACATGTGTCACTACAAGGGTGTTCCGAACGACCAGGACCTCACAGACTCACTTCACCTTGCACGCTGCGCTGTCAACGCCGAGACAATGCAGTGGAAGAAACACAGAATCATCAGAACGGAATCTCCAAAGACCGTTGCAATAATAGGCGGCGGTATCGGGGGAATGGAGAGCGCCCTCACTCTCAAGAAGAGGGGACACAATCCCGTCATCTACGAGAAGAGCGACCACCTCGGAGGAACGTTCGTTCCTGCTTCAGCTGAATCATACAAGGGTAAGCTGAGAGATCTTCTTGCATGGTACATAAGGGAGATAGACAAGAATAAGATAGAGGTCAGACTGAATACCGAAGTGAAGGATATCGGGTCCATAAAGGCCGACGAATACATCATCGCCACCGGAAGCAGAGCAAGAGAGCTCAAATCCGTTCCCGGATTCGAGAAGACTGTCGAGGCATGCTCCTTCCTTACCGGGACTGAGGTCGGGGATACCGTTGCCGTTATAGGAGGCGGCCTTACGGGATGCGAGATAGCATACGAGCTGGCACTCCAGGGGAAGAAGCCGATCATCGTTGAAATGCTCGACGACCTCATCAAGCAGAAGGGCGTATGTCTTGCTAATTCCTCATATCTCAGGGAATGGTTCGAACTCCACAGAGTTCCGGTATATCTTGAGACGAGGCTCACCTCGGTCGGCAGAGGCAGTATCACCTGCTCCAGGAAGGACGGAAGCGTCATCGAGATAAAGTGCGACTCAGTCATATCGAGTGCGGGATATATCCCCTCGCCGCTAGTCCAGGAAGGAGGAAAGGTCCACCTTGTCGGAGACTGCCTCAAGGTCGGAAACCTCAGATCCGTCATCTGGCGTGCATACGAAGTTGCAATGAAGATCTGAGAAAAGAATACAGGATTTTCTCCCGTCCTCCACGGACGGGAGGACTGTTTTACTTCCCTTTTCCCCGTTAGAGATCGAAGATACCGCCCTTGTCCTTGAAGATGAGCTAAGTTTTTTATCCGGAGAGGCCTTGAACTAAGGCGGCAATCTTCCGGTAATGTGCTCCCATCCGTTTCATGACGTGCCATAGCACCGGGGTGACAGGAAGACTGAAGAATGTCCGCCTGTGTGGAGAATAACAGGCGGCAAAGAGAAGCTGATTTCAAAGGCGGCTGCTTTTGAATGATACACTTTCCCCGTTCTTCAAGCTGATGGTAACGCAGAAAACTGCTCTGATTTTGACGGCACAAAGAATAGGTAAGTCACCCCCTACAAAGGGGGCAGCGGACACCCGGCGCCACTCAAGAGGCTCTTATATTATCCCGTCACCTCTCGACATCTACGCTTCCGTCTTCATGTACCGTTATTCTGTCACCTGTCCGGACAAAGGCGAGGAACTCGTCTCCGAGATTGTCGACAGTCGGCATTGATGCATCCGTCCATACATCGCTGAGGATGGCACCTGCAGCCGCGAGGGAATCTATCGGCTTTGAAAAGAGGAGGCATGCGGGCTGTCGACCCATGCTCGAAGCGCAGAAAAGAACAAGCCCTCCTGTTGTGGAGCCGATTGTCTGGGGCATGCACAGCGCACTTCCCGCCATGGCCCTGTTATATAAATCGGGATTGTTCTGATCCGAGCACTTTCCATCCCTGTCACCGAACATCAGCGAATGCTGATAGGAGGCAAGCGTATTGAAGCCGTTTCTGCTCACAAGTGCGGTTGCGCTCACTTCGCCCTTTACGACTGCCCTTCCCTTGAATGTCTTTTTCATGATCTGCCTCCTGTGATGGCAGAGAGGAGTTCATCCTCCCTGTAGAAACGCGACGATGTGTATGTTCTGAGCTTGTTCGAGCACGTTATCACCGGCATCTTGCCGCAGAGAGGGTTGTTCATATACATAAGCGGACAGATATGGGAGAGGATAACGCCCTCTCTCTCGAGCCTCTTTCCCTCCTGTGTCTTCTTGAAAGCCTCCATGACGGCGGGAGCCGCTGTCATCACAGTCGGTATGACAACCTTATCTCTTCCGTTCTTCTTCAGTTCCGAGTCTATCCTCTCACTCCATGATGAGAGCTGAGCGGAAGAGAGATGAGGGCATCCAATGAAGGCAAGCCTGGGCTTTGCATCCCTGTCCTTCCATATTACGGGGTAGCTCTTCTCGACTCTCTCGAGCTCCTCGTCGTCGATGACGTATGTTCTGTATCCCGGAGAAAGGAGAGAGCGGCCCTCCCTTGCTGCCTCCGGCGTCAGATTCTCTATATGATAGAGGCCTACAGCTCCGTTTGACGCAGTTGCGGCACCGAAGTCCTTGAGGTACGCCTTCGCAGCGCTGTCGAGAGATGAGAAATAGGAGTCGAGTCCTGTAACGTACGGCACCTCCTCCATGACCTTCATTCCGATTGCCGATCCCAGAAGCTGTGCTTCCGGCTTCTTTCTGGTCCTTACCTCTACAAGCCATGTCGCCTTTCTGCCTTCGTCTGTCAGAAGACCGAAGAAGGGAACGCAGCCGACTATCGAGCCGAAGAGATCCAGAATGCCGGAGTTACGGTTGCACCGTGCACCGAGCACGCTGTTTGCGTATACGACGGCAGAGCTCTCGGCCCAGGAGAGGATGTCACCCTCCAGCGGGATGTTCCCCACCTCGTCCATGTAGCATGTACATGTATATGAATCGGGGGAAAGGAGTCCCAGCTTTTCGAGCTGCACATCGTACTCCTTCTGCTTCGAATACATCACCTTGAAGAACACATTCTGGAGGAATGTCTTCGGAAGGCACTTCTCGAGAGGCATCGGATCGACGGTGAACTTCTGCCCCGACACCGCACCTCCTTCGATGAGCCTGTCCATAAGGGCGTAGACCGGCTTCATCACAGATAAGCCGAACGAGGTGACAAGATGCCCGTACTCGCCTGTAATATCGACCATTTTCTCAGCGCCGAAGGTCTCGCCGTACATGACAAGCGTCTTCATGACCTTTGCCTTTACATCCCCTTCCTTTCCGTCCAGGATCGCCATCTGTCTTTCGGTTAAAACCATATCGTCCCCTTGATATATATAAAGATTAGCGTTTATCAGATTGTAAAGCGTATTGTGGAGGAGTGACAATGATTTTCTTTTTCAGGGCCCGTCTACTCTCAATGCAAAGAATGCTTTTCCTTCACTGAACGCCGGATTATAGAGCCTGGTCTGTTTCCTTTTGACATTTAACCAAGTTTAGCACTCATTAAACTGGTTACTTCGAAGGAAACGGGGGCTTTTTTGGCATAAAACTAAAAAATTATGTTTTCACACAAATACAGACATAATTTTTTATGTATCTCTCAATAAAACAAAAAGTGTACCGATTTAGCAAAAGAAATCAAAATTTTCCTTGCAAATCTACTAAACCGGTGTAACATAGTCTGTGGAAATGTAAATTAGGATCCTCAGACTGAGGATTCCGGAGGTAACTTAATATGAAGAAATTTACAGCAGTACTTCTTGTTCTCGCTCTCGTCATCACAGGCGTCTTCGCTCAGGGAGCAGCAGAAGCAAGCACAAAGAAAGGCAGCGTATACTGGCTTAACTTCAAGCCCGAATCCGATGCGGCACTCCAGGAACTTGCAGCAGCATACAAGGCTGAGACAGGCGTCGAGGTCAAGGTTGTAACAGCAGCAAGCGGAAAGTACAACGAGACACTCACAGCAGAGATGGCAAAGACTTCCGCTCCGACACTCTTCATCGTCGGTAACGAAGCAGCAGTCAAGGAATGGGGCGACTTCTGCCTCGACCTTACAGGCACAGCTATCGCAGACGAGCTCAACACAGATGCTTACAATCTCTATGACGAGGACGGCAAGCTCTGCTCGATCGGCTACTGCTACGAATGCTTCGGCATCATCGTAAACAAGGAACTGCTTGCAAAGGCAGGCTACGCTGTCGAAGACATCAAGGACTTCGCTTCTCTCAAGAAGATCGCTGAAGACATCCATGCACGCGCTGCAGAGCTCGGCTTCGATGCATTCACATCAAGCGGAATGGATTCCTCTTCCTCATGGAGATTCTCGGGACACCTTGCTAACGTTGCTCTCTACTACGAAGCAAGAGACAACGGCTGGACAGCTGGTCCTCAGCCCGCAACACTCACAGGTGCTTATCTTGACAACTACAGGATGATCTGGGATCTCTACATCAACAACAGTGCATATGCTCCTTCCTCACTCTCGACAGGCGGCTACGATGCAGAAGCTGAATTCGGCAAGAAGCAGGCAGTCTTCTATCAGAACGGAAACTGGGAATACGGCGCACTCACCGGCACTTACGGCCTCGATCCCGAGACTCTCACAATGATTCCTCTCTACTGCGGAGTTGAAGGTGAAGAGAATGCGGGCCTCGCATGCGGCACAGAGAACTGCTGGGCTGTCAATGCAAACGCAAGCAAGGAAGATATCCAGGCAACAATCGACTTCATGGTCTGGATGGTCTCTTCCGAGACAGGAACAAAGGCTCTCGCAGCTACATTCGGTGCTATTCCTTACAAGAAGGCAGCAGCTAGCGGAAACGTCTTCCTCGATGCAGCTAACGCATACAGCAACAGCGGCAAGTATGTCATGACATGGGCATTCAACTATACTCCTAACGTAGACGACTGGAGAGCAGGCCTCGTATCTGCAATGAACATCTATGATGCAGATCAGAGCGACGCTAACTGGGAGAAGGTCAAGACGGCATTCGTCCAGGGCTGGGCTACACAGTATAAGAATACTCACTAAGCTCATTCTTAAAGGGGCGGGCTCAAAAACCCGCCCTTCTCTTTAAACCGCACTGTACCCGAACACAGATCTTTCTAGAACGGGAGATTATTAAAAATGGCTTCAAAACCTAAAAAAGCACACCGCACAGCGGGAGGACTCAGTTCCACCCTGATCAAAAAGCCTATCAGAAGATGGTTCCCGCTTTTCATGGGACCGACGATTATCTGCTTCTGCATCGGCTTCATCTGGCCCTTCATCCAGGGCATCTATCTGTCATTCTGCCAATTCACGATCATCACGAAGACAAAATTCGTGGGATTTTCAAACTATATAAGGGCCCTCACCGACCCGTCATTCATTCATGCCTTCTGGTATACTGCACTCTACACAGTCGTCTCCGTAGTGCTCATCAATCTCTTTGCCTTCGCCTTCGCACTTGCCCTGACGCAGAAGATGAAGGGAAGCAACATCTACAGGACGGTCTTCTTCATGCCCAACCTCATCGGAGGAATCGTTCTGAGCTACATCTGGTCGATGATCTACGACGGCATACTCTCGAAGTACGGCACCTCCATCCTCATGGATGAGAGACTGGGCTTCTGGGGCCTTGTGATCCTGATGTGCTGGCAGCAGATCGGCTACATGATGATAATCTACATCGCCGGTCTCCAGGCTGTTCCGGAGGACATGCTCGAAGCTGCGAGAATCGACGGTGCATCGAGATGGCAGACACTCATCAAAATCACGATCCCGAATGTCATGTCGTCCATCACGATCTGTACATTCCTTTCCCTCTCCAACGGCTTCAAGCTCTTCGATCAGAACCTCGCACTCACCGGAGGTCTCCCGATAAGCTATGTCAACGGTCAGCAGGTATCTGCATCGGAAATGCTGGCTCTCAACATCTACTCGACATACATGATGACGGGAAAGAGTTCGAGAGGAACGGCACAGGCAAAGGCCGTGATCTTCTTCATACTCGTGGCTGCAATAGGACTGTTGCAGCTCAAGTTCACAAGAGAAAAGGAGGTACAGCAGTAATGGCTACACTCAAAGGCGAAAAAACAAGACTGACTCTTCTCTCCATCCTCTTCACGGTTATAGCACTTGTGTGGGTATTCCCCGTATTCCTGGTGCTCCTGAACTCCTTCAAGCTCAACACATTCGTCAAGACCGACACATTCAGTATACCTAGAGGAGAGGAATGGGCCGGATGGAGCAACTTCATAAACGGCATGACTGCGGGTAACTACCCTTACATAAAGTGTATCCTCTACTCGCTATTCATTACCGTATCTTCAACGGCGCTCATCATACTCTGCACAAGCATGAGTGCATGGTACATCTCCAGAATCGACTCAGCTGTCAGCAGGATAATCTACTATCTCTGTGTCTTCTCGATGATAGTCCCCTTCCAGATGGTGATGTTCTCGCTCTCCTTCACGGCCGACAGACTGAAGCTCAACACTCCCTACACCATTCCGATCATCTACCTCGGATTCGGCGCAGGACTAGCAATCTTCATGTTCGCAGGCTTTGTAAAGAGCGTTCCCATCGAGATGGAGGAAGCGGCTGTGATCGACGGCTGCGGACCCGTGAGGACATTCTTCACAATCGTCCTTCCCGTCATGAAGCCGACGCTCATCTCAGTCTCGATCCTCGAGATAATGTGGGTATGGAATGACTACCTGCTGCCCTATCTTGTACTCGACATCAACAAGTACAAGACAATCCCGATCCAGATCCAGTATCTTCAGGGAAGCTACGGCAGAGTCGACCTTGGTGCCACGATGGCAATGATTCTGATGGGAATCATTCCCGTGATCATCTTCTATCTCTCATGCCAGAAGCACATCATAAAGGGTGTTGCGGCAGGAGCCGTGAAGGGCTGACAGGAACCTTCAATCTTAAACTGTTTACAGATACCTCCTCTCAAAGGGGGTATCTGGAAGAGACTAAAATGGAAAAACGTTATTCGGGTATACTTATGCCCCTCTTCTCGCTTCCATCTCCTTACGGAATCGGGACGATGGGAAGAAGTGCCTATCATTTCATAGATTTTCTTGAGAAAAGCGGCCAGAGGTACTGGCAGATCCTGCCCCTCGGTCCCACAAGCTACGGAGACTCGCCGTATCAGGCGCTATCGTCGTTTGCCGGGAACCCCTACTTCATTGATCTTGACACCCTCATTGCAGACGATCTCCTTGAGGAGAACGAAGTCATCTCACGCTGCTGGGGAAAGAGACGGGAGGAGGTCGACTACGGGGCTGTCTACTCATCACGCTCTGCCGTTCTGAGAAGAGCTTTCCTCCGCGGCAGGGACCGTTACAGGGAGGAGTCGGCGACATTCAGAAAAGAGAACGCAGGCTGGATCGAGGACTGGGCTCTCTTTTCATCTCTCAAGAGCCGCTTCGGGATGAAGGGACTGACAGAATGGAGTGACAGAAAGGCGCTGACAAGGGACGGAGAGACTCTCGAAATGTACAGGGAGGAGCTCAGGGACGAAATCGACTTCCACGTCTTTGTACAGTTCCTCTTCTTCAGAGAATGGAATGCACTGCGCTCGTATGCAAGAGAGAAGGGAATCGCCATCATCGGCGACATTCCGATCTACGTCGCACCCGACAGCCAGGACGTCTGGGCAGATCCGGGGCTCTTCCAGCTGGATGAAAACTGCATTCCGAAGGAAGTCAGCGGTGTTCCCCCCGACTATTTCAACAAAGACGGCCAGCTCTGGGGCAACCCGCTCTACGACTGGGAGAAGATGAAAGGTGACGGCTACAGCTGGTGGAAGAAGAGAATAGAGGCGCAGGGCAAGCTCTACGACATGCTCCGCTTCGACCACTTCAGAGGCCTTGAGAGCTACTACAGCGTGAAGTACGGAGAAAAGACGGCGCGTGTCGGACACTGGGTGAAGGGCCCGGGAAGGAGCTTTACAGATACACTCAACGCCGCATTCCCGTCAATCCGCTTCACGGCCGAGGACCTGGGCTACCTGACTGAGGATGTTATAGCCCTCCTCCACGCTTCGGGATGGCCCGGAATGAAGATTCTCCAGTTTGCCTTCGACGAGAGGGAGAAAGGAAACTACAATCCGAAAGACTACCCCGAGAACTCTGTATGCTTTACAGGAACGCACGACAATGTGACACTCCAGGGCTGGATTGACGAGAAGGCCAACGCCCCCTTTGTCGAGACTGCCCGGAAGAGACTCGGCGTCAGAGGAAAAGAGGACCTGAGGGAGGCTGTGATCAGGTGCGGCATGGAAAGTGCATCCTTCCTGATGGTCGTCCCCATCCAGGACTGGCTCGGGCTCGGAAACGAAGCGAGGATCAACACGCCCGGCTCCCCCTGCGGCAACTGGAAGTGGAGACTCAGCGACGAGAGAGTCCTCTCTGATAAGCTTGCATCGCATATCAGAGAAATGACAGAAGAGGGAGAACGGACAATGTGAAAGACGGGGTGGAAACGCCCCGCTTTTATATAAATGTCATTCTCACTTCAACATTTTTCGAAATACGTGAAAAAAGACGACAGAAACTACGTTCTTTGCTTTTCAAAGGACATAAATAACTATTGACGGGTAACGTATTGTTTTGGAAAATAATACGACAAAGGAGACAATAATGAAAAAGCTTATATCATTATTCTTTTTAGTGCTGGTTACATTCTCGCTTATCGCACAGCCTGTCAGTGAGGTCACGACAGCGGAGGTGTCTGGAGAGAGAATTTTTGTTGATTCCTGCGGCAGAGAGGTGACACTCCCCGGAGAAATAAAGAAGGTATGTCCGTCGGGCGCAGTTGCAACGATGTTCCTCTCGGTCTTCGCTCCCGATGAGATGGTTTCTGTCAACTCCGCCATTTCCGAGAGTCAGGCCGTCTATCTTCCTTCACGCATTGCCTCTCTTCCTGCAACGGGACAGTTCTACGGCAGCAAGGCGACGCTGAACATGGAGCAGATCCTCGCTCTCGATCCCGATGTCATCATCGACCTGGGAGACTACAAGGACGGAATAAAGGAAGATATGGATGCACTGCAGGCACAGCTGGGAATTCCGGTAATCTTCATTGAAAGCGACCTCGTGCACATGGCATCGGCATTCCGCTCTCTCGGAGAGATCTTCGATAAGGAGGAAAAGGGCGAAGAGCTTGCTCTCTTTGTCGAGGAGACACTCGCCATGGCCGAGAAGAACAGAGCACAGCTGAGTGACGAGACAAGAAAGAGCGTCATGTACGCAACAGGAAAGGAAGGACTGAACGTATTTGCAGAGGGTTCTACACACGCACAGGTCATCTCCCTCATCGGTGCCGATAACGCCATCGTTCTCGAGAGCTTCTCCAACAAGGGAACAGGAGACTCCGTCAACATGGAGACAGTGCTTCTCTCCGACCCGGACGTAATCGTATTCGCTTCCGGCTCCGTCTACTCCTCCGTCTCCGGAGACAAGACATGGAACGAACTTGAAGCGATAAAGGACGGAAAGTACTACGAGGTGCCGTCAGTTCCGTACAACTGGATGGGTAACCCTCCGTCGATGAACATGCTTCTCGGCGTATGGTGGCTCGGAAACCTCGTCTACCCCGATCTCTATTCATACGACATGGTGGAAAAGGAGCGGGAGATCTACAGCCTTCTCTGGTCCTACGATCTATCACGCTCTGAAGCCGAGGCGATGCTCTCCAATTCGACGCTGAAGTAATACCCCTGCTCCGTACGGTGCTCTCTGTTGACAACTTCTCCTCCATCGGGAATAGTATGTTGACGGAGAGTTTTTTATGGCCGAAAAGTCCGGTGATGTTCTGAATGTTTGTACCGAAATAGGGAGAATCCTCCTGGAGAACGGAGCCGAGATATCACGTACGGAGGATACTCTGGAGAGAATAGCAAAGTACTACGGTGCGACAGAGAGCGACTTCTTCGTCCTCACGAACGGCATTCTTTCATCGGCAACAGATACTTCGGGAACAAGCTCGGCACGTGTCAAGTTCATTCCCTCGAACTCCGCAAACCTTGCAAAGGTGACTGCGATAAACCAGCTGTCGAGAGAGATATGCAGCGGTAAATATACACTTGATGACGTCAGAAGGGAGATAGAGCGCATAGACGCTCTCCACAGCGAGCCGAGTCTTCATCTAGTTGCTGCCACCGCCCTGGGCTCGGGTGCCTTCTCACTCCTCTACGGCGCAAAGCCGGCCGACGCCGTAAGTGCCCTGACGGCAGGTCTGATTCTCGGTCTTTTTGTCGAGTACATTGCAAAGAGACACCTCTCCAAGATAACGACGAACATACTCGGCTCGGCACTTGTCAGCGTCATATGTCTCTTCTTCCACCACCTGGGGTTCAGCAGCAACATGAACGCCATGATCGCCGGCTCGATCATCCCCCTTATTCCGGGAGTGCCCTTCGTCAACGGAATCAGGGACATAGCCAAGGGTGACTACCTCTCCGGGGTCGTCAGACTTCTCGATTCGATATTCGTATTCATATGCATAGCCGTCGGAGTCGGAACGGTGCTTGCATTCTATTCAAGAATCCGGGGAGGACTGGCACTGTGAGCTGGTATGTCATCCTCGCCTCCTTCTTCGGCACCATCGCCTTCTCGATTCTCTACAACATACCTCCCCGCAACTGGCTCGGGTGCGGTCTCATCGGAGTTACCGGCTGGATAGTCTACTCGCTTCTGCGAGGCTCTGCCGGCTACGGCATTGCGATATTCATCGCATCCGCCGTCGTGACATTCCTTTCTCGTCTCCAGGCCGTGAGGAAGAAGACTCCGGAAATCGTATATCTCATTGCCGGCATCTTCACGCTCGTTCCCGGAGCCGACATATACTGGACAGTATATTATATAGTGTCGGAACAGATGGATAAGGCGGCAGAGAGCGGAAGCGACGCTCTCAAGGCATGTCTGGGGATGGTTCTCGGTATCGTGATAATGCACGAGATTCCGCAGCACATCTTCTCGTCTCTTGCAGGAGGAAAGAAGGATGAAGGAAAGAAATAAGGCCGTCGTAATATCTATCGACGCAATGACCGGAACCGACTATGAAGAGCTCTCCAGCAGAACCTCGTTTTCATCGCTGATTCGTCACTCATCGCTGGTGGAGAACATCCATACGCTCTGGCCCTCCTACACCTACCCCTGCCATGCAGCGATAATCTGCGGCTGCTACCCCGATAAGAGCGGAATCTACCACAACGAGAAACTCGATATAACAAGAAGGAAGAACGAGTGGTTCTGGTGGGAAAGAGACATAAAGAGAAAGACGATCATCGAATATGCAGAAGAGCACGGCCTTACGACTGCCGCAATCGGATGGCCCGTCACAGCAGGAGGAAATGCCGACTACACTATTCCGGAGATCTGGCCTCTCGAGGAGAGCGGAGACGAGGAGAGAATGTACAGAGAGGCGGTATCTGGAAAGGCATGGCCTGTCTTCGAGCACAACAGAGAATGCCTCAGGGAGAGAAAAGGCCACTATTACGATATCTACACGACAGGAAGTGCGGAGGAGATCATCCTTAAGTACTCCCCCGACCTCACACTCATCCATCTTTCCGCACTCGACAGCACAAAGCATATCTCCGGTTCAGATACCGCTGTTCTCCAGGACGCATACGACTATGTGGACTCATGCCTCTCGAGGATTGTCAGAGCATCCATCGACGCCGCATCATATCCCGATACGACTTTCTTTCTTCTCGGCGATCACGGCCATATGGACATCAAGCGCAGCTTCGCCCTCAACAGAGTTCTCGCCGACAGGGGTTACATAACACTCGAAAATGACAGAATCGAGAGCTGGCAAATCCTTGCTCATCCATCCTCCTTTTCAGCAGAGATCTACCTCAACGGAATCGGAAGAAAGGACGCTCTCCGTGTTCTTGAAGAGATCAGAAAGGAATACCCCGGGACTATAGAGAGAATATACTCCGCATTCGAGGCGGAAGAGATATATCATCTCCAAGGCCCCTTCGACATCGTCATTGAAAGCACAGAAGGCACATATCTGCCTTTCTCCCCGTTTCTTCCCTCTCTCACAGAAAGGACGGACGGACCGTACTCCTCTCACGGCTACCAGCCCGAGAAGGGTCCGAAGCCGGTATTCGCCGTATGCGGAAAGAAAGCCGCCGGTGTGAGAGTTCCCTGGGCGAGGCTTGTCGACGAGGGACCTACCATCCTCTCGCTCTTCGGCATCGAAATGGATGAAGATATTGACGGCAGGGTCATCGAAGGGCTGATCAAGAAGTAGTCAGATCTCGCCGTCATAATTGTCGCACACGTCCTTGATCTCCTGCCCAGACCGGTGTAACGCTCCAGCTCCGGCGCGGGAAGCTCAAACTGCCCGACAAAGCGAAGGTGAATCTCCACCTCCTGCACTCTGTCGCCGTCGATACGCTCTGGGCCGTGGACGATGATTTTCTCAATAAACTCGTTGATCATGGGCGTGGGCAGTTCGGAGAAGTCCGTGTATTTCCTCGCCAGCTCCAGAAACTGCTCCACACGAGCGGTGTCCTCTGCAAAAGTGGACAGCCTTTCTTCTGCTTCTGCGACAGAGGCTTGCAGCGCTTTCTGCTCCGCTTCATAATCCGCCAGCAGACTGTCAAAGCGTTCATCGGTGATGCGCTCCTTTCAGACTGTCGGCTCATTTGTGGTGTCTCCGTTACACCACAGGTTCCGTCACTTGTAACCATATCTTTGCGTACAATCCGTAATATTTTATTCTCCATGGTCTCGCCGCCACTTTCGTTGAACACGACCCTGACCTTGTAGGTTGTACCGTCAATCCGGCGAATGATAAACTGTTCTCGTTTGTTCTGCTCCATAGGCATCCTCCTTGCGTGATTGGTTGGTTTTTGATATAATGTGGTTGGTTCCGTTGGCTGTAAG
>CAVACS010000060.1:0-14128 GCA_963587105.1 Anaerovoracaceae bacterium
ATTTGAGTATCACTTTGGATAAAGGGGTAATAATATGGACATGAATTCATTCTCCCTCAAGGGAAAAGTGGCCTGGGTTACAGGCGCAAGCTATGGTATCGGAATGGCAATCGTCAAGGCTTATCACGATGCGGGAGCAAAGGTAATATTCAATACTTCACGCCGTGAATCTGTCGAGAGCGGGCTCGAGGAATACAGAAAGTGCGGCATGGACGATGTACTCGGCTATGTATGCGATGTCAGAGATGAAAAGGCGGTGAAAGCTCTCGTCGATGAGATTATCGCATCCTTCGGCAGACTCGATATCCTCGTCAACAACGCAGGCTGCATCAAGAGAATCCCGATGACCGAGATGAGTGCAGAGGATTTCAGAGCTGTAGTCGACCTCGACCTCAACGCTCCCTTCATCTGCGCAAAGGCTGTCATCCCTCAGATGATCAAGCAGGGCGGCGGCAAGATCATCAACATCTGTTCAATGATGAGCGAGCTCGGACGTGAGACTGTATCTGCATACGCTTCAGCAAAGGGCGGTCTCAAGATGCTCACAAAGAACATCGCTTCCGAGTACGGTGCATACAATATCCAGTGCAACGGCATCGGACCGGGATACATAGCAACACCGCAGACTGCTCCTCTGAGAGAGAGACAGGCAGACGGCTCGAGACATCCATTCGACGCTTTCATCGTTGCAAAGACTCCTGCAGAGAGATGGGGAACTCCCGAGGACCTTCAGGGCCCGGCAGTCTTCCTTGCATCCAATGCCTCCGACTTCGTCAACGGACATATCCTCTACGTCGACGGCGGTATCCTGGCATATATCGGAAAGCAGCCGAAATAAGAGAAGAAGAGAAAAGAAGGAAGGCAGGGCTTCAAAGGCTCTGCCTTTTCTCTTCCTCTTTCTCCGGATAAACAATATCCTTATTGAGCTATGAGAAGAATCCTTGTCCTCCTTCTGTCCCTCATCCTCATTGTCTCATGCTCTAAGAAAACCGGAGATGTGAGTGTGATAAACGCGGCTCTTTCACAGGAGCCAGTAACACTTGATGTGATGACAAATGCGACACTGACGGGAAGAATCATAGCCTCGGGTAACATCTACGAGAAGCTCCTTGTTCTCGACGGAGACGGAAATATAAGGGAGGAACTGGCCTCATCATATTCGCTTTCAGAAGACAGGAAGACGCTTGTCTTTACCTTGAGAGAAGGCGTTTTCTTTCATGACGGCACAGAAATGAAAGGTGAGGATGCATGCGCTTCCATGAACAGATACCTCCTTCTTTATCCCCGGGCGGGAGAGATGACAGACGGGGCATTGTTCACGGTTACCGGTGAGTATGAAATATCTATAACGAGCGACAAATCCCTTCTTTTTCTTCCTTATCTGATTGCATCAAGTCCGCAGGAAGCTATTGTTATGCCTCATTACTTAATAGACGGGACGAATCTTGTCACCTCTGTGATCGGCACTGGACCCTATCGTTTCGTCTCCTGGACAAGCGGGGAGAAGATAGTCCTCGAGCGCTTTGACTCCTATTCCCCTTATGGAGAAGAGAGCAACGGAAGATGGGGAAGGAAAGAAGCGCTGACAGAGAGGGTCGTCTACTGGTTCGTCCCGGATTCCGTTACGCGTCTTCTTGGACTCGAGAGCGGGCAGTATGATTTCATAAACGATGTGATGAGCACGGACGAGAGCCGTATAGAAAAGAATAAGGATCTTGAGCTCATACGTGCTGACGAAAGCGGTTCTATAGCCCTTGTCTTCAACAAGAAGGAAGGACCTCTCCAGAGTGTTGATATCAGACGTGCCGTCTCATATGCGCTCTCCTCAGAGAATCTTATGGCGGCCTGCTACGGCGAGGGAATATACACCACATCCTCTCTATATATGGAGGCATGGCAGAAGGAGTGGAACACAACAGAGGTCAATCCCTACGAAGAGGAGAACCGGAATAAGGCACTGGAGAAGCTTGAAGGAAAGGGAACGATAAAAATCCGGATTCTCTCCTCCTCATTGAGCAACCTTGACAGGATTGCCTCCGTTCTGAGGGATGAACTTGAAAGCATCGGAATAGAGTGCACGCTGACGATTCTTGACTGGGCGTCATTCATCGAGAAGAGGCAGTCGTCCGACTGGGATATCTACATATCTGCATTCACCTCCGTTCCGCTGCCGCAGATGAAAAGTTATCTCTCCCCGTCATTCCCGGGAGGAATCGAAGAAGAGAGTGAGGCATATTCCGTTATAATGAAAATGAACGATGCCGGATCTGTTGAAGAGGCGGAGGCTCTCTGGAAGGAGGGGCAGGAGCTTTTATGGGCTTACTGCCCTGTATATATAGCAGGACACTACACGACAAGCTATGCACTTACCTCGAGTCTGAGTAACATAATCGTACAGAACGGGTTTTTCTTCTGGAATTCTGTGAAAAAAGAGAAAAAATTGAAATAATGAAAAAATCTCTTTGTAGAAAGGGTGACAGAACGCTGATCAACAACTCACGGGGCAAGCCCCGGGGTTCCCGCCGGAAGGATATTTAACAATGAAAAAGACAATAGCCATCAAGACACTCCAGTTCCTTCTGACTCTCATAGTGGTCTCTCTTTTTCTTTTTGCAGTCTTTTATTTCCTCAAAGGAGACAGCTCCGGTGTGATCCTGGGGGAGGACGTGACGGAGACAGTCAGAAATAATTATATCGAGAACAATAAGTTAAACGTCAGTTTCCTCTCCGGATATCTCCGCTCGATGAACAGGCTTTTTTCTTTTGACTGGGGGAGGAGCGTCTCGGGGGAGAGCATAAAGGAAATAGTAAGGGTCTCTCTTCCGGTATCTCTGTCGCTGGCGTTATATGCCCTTCTTCTCTCCTTTCCGTTCTCACTGTGGCTTAGCATAAGGGCTGTCCGTAAGAAAGGTTTTTCTGCACTTTTTCTTGCACTTTTTTCTGCACTCTTCTTTCTTCTCCCGTCATTCCTGTCATCAATCATACTCATAATCGTCTTCTCGTCTCTCCTCCGTATCTTTCCGGTAGCCGGGTATGCGGGAATTGAGGAAGGCTTAATAGCGCACCTGAGATCGCTTTTTCTTCCATCTCTCTCCCTCTCTCTTATGAATACAGCCTTTATGCTCAGGGTCTTCAGAGAGACGCTGGAGGAGAATATGACAAAGCCGTTTGTAAATTACGCAAGGGCAAAGGGTGTGAAGGAGAAGAGTCTTGTCGTGAAGAGTGCGCTCAAACCGTCTATGCTCGTCATAATTACAACGAGCGCGCAGAGCATTGTTTCGTTCTTCGCTTCCTCTACAGTTGTAGAGACTGTCTTTGCTCTTCCCGGAATGGGGAGGGCCCTTGTGAGAAGTGCCTCGATGAGAGATTATCAACAGAGTTTTGTTCTTGTGATGATAATGGTTCTTGTGATTTCTCTCGTTCTTTTTATTTCACAGATACTGACTTCACTGGTCGACAGAAGGGGGGAGAGAGAAAATGGCAAAGCTTAGAACAGGACTGATCATAATTGCCGTTCTAGTCGTCTTCTCTCTTCTTACGGCATCGAAGGGAGAGATGAATATGGCTCTCTATCTTGCCTCTCCGTCTAATGGCCATATTTTCGGCTGCGACAATCTCGGCAGAGACATTCTCGGGAGGTGCTCATACGGCCTTCTTGTTTCTCTTGTAATCAGTGTGACTAGCTCGTTAAGCGGACTGACGATAGCCCTGATCCTTGTTTTTATTATAAAAAATATCCCTGTTCTGGGCCCGATGCTACATTCTCTTCTAAAAGCATTGAAGACACTGCCGTCAATCATACTTGCTCTCTTCCTGCTTTCGTTTCCCGGAGATGGCACTTTCCGTCTTATATTCACGCTCTCTCTTTCTTCTTCAGCGGGAATGACACTTCTTATTGTTCCTCTTCTCTCTTCCATCGACGGGGAGGATTACATAATTGCGGAGAGAAGCCTGGGGCTTGGAGAGGTGAAGATATATAAGAGGCATATAATTCCGTCGCTTCTTCGTGTAATCAGAGAGGAGCTTTCGTCGACTCTGATCAGCGCCGTCATAACGGAATCCTCCGTTTCTTTTCTGGGCCTGGGTCTTGATCCGTCCATCCCGACACTGGGGCGTCTTCTCTCTGAAGGCAGAAGCACAGCACTGACTTATCCGCACACTGTTGTCTTTCCTGCACTCTTCTTCTTCATACTGGGCTTGGGAATGCTTCTTGTAAACCGCGGCCTCTCAGAGCTTGATACGGCCTCTCATTGATCGTGTCAGTGTTGTCTTGTCGACATAGCCGAGGTCCCCTCCGATAGGGATACCGGATGCAAGACGGGAGAATGTGAGATTATAGGGCGCGAGGATGTTTCTTATGTAAAGGGCAGTGGTGTCTCCCTCTTCGGTGGGGTTCGTTGCGATGATAATCTCCTTGAACGAGCCGTTCTTCACTCTCTCTTCGAGCTCCCTGAACCTGAGGGAGGCCGGTCCTATTCCTTCGATGGGATTTATGGCGCCGCCGAGGACATGATAGAGGCCGTTGTACACCCCGATGGAGGAAAGTGTGACGACATCCTGTGCTTCCTCAACTATGCACAGCATCGTTCTGTCTGTCTTGCCGCTGTCGCAGAAAGAGCAGCTGTCGCCCTCCATATAACAGCCGCAGACAGGGCAGGGATGTATTTTGTTCTGGATACTAACAATCGCTTCTCCAAGCTTCTCGTTGTATGAATTATCTGTTTTTATCAGATGATAGGCTAGTCTTGTAGCAGATTTGTCTCCCATGCCGGGAAGCTTTTTCAAGAGCCTTATAAGATCGTCGAGGCTGTTCATTCTTCGTCATCCTCCTCGTCGGGATTGTCGGGGAGAGTGAGGCTCTCCTCCGTCCCGGACGAGAGCGCGGCGGCCTTTTCGTCTTCCGCTTTATGCTCCTCTGTCTCCTTCTTCATTTCGATGCCGTCTCTGTCGATATGAATCTTCCCGCCGAGAATCGACTGGAGAGCGAGAATCTTTTCAGAGGCTTTCTCTCCCTCTTGCGGAATATATTCGATACGGATCTGCATCATTGTACCCAGGACGTTGAACAGAGCCTTTTCGATTTCCTTTTTGTAGTTGCCGAGCATATCGCGTGCGATCTGACTCTCGACAGTGAAGACGAGGAAGTCCCCCTGTTCTCTGGTTTTCGAAGCGAGAATGTGATGGGAGAGTACGGGACGCAGCGAGCTTTCGATCTCCTCCTCGATTCTCCCGGGGAGGTTTTCTTCATCCAGTTCGTTTCTGCTTTCTTCCTCCGTATACTGGAGAGGAAGTGGGCGATGTTCCTCTCTCGGCTCTGCTTCATCCACCTCTGCAGCGGAAGGCTCTGGTGTAGTAGCGGGAGCGGGGTCGGATGATGGAGAAGAGGAAGGAGAAAGCTGTACAGTTTCAATTATCCTCTCGGATTTTTTTTTAACGACTACATCTCCCTCGGTAATGCCTTTCTTCATATCCTCCATCTTCTTTACGAGCCACTCGTTTGTGACAAGATAGGGAAGAGATGAGAGACGCGAGAAGAGAAGCTCGAGTTCGAAGCGCGGGGAGAGCGTGTATCTGAGATCTCTGTAGAGATTCATGAACGCCCTGAGACCCGCCTCCAGCTGCTCTTTCGAGAGAAGAGATACGATATCCTGCGGAATGTCGGCTTCTTCGACGCCGAGGAGGGATGCTCTCCTTATGCCGTTTTTATATAAAAGGAGCGCGCGGAAGAAATCTGCGCCGTCCTTTGTTATCTGCTCGGTGGAGACTCCGCTCTCGAGGAGTGCGGACAGTGCTTCGATGGCGTCCCCGGGCTTTGAAAAGAGAGAGGCTGAAACGAGCTGGGCTATCTTCGAGAAGCCTGCCAGATTAAGTCTCTCCCTGATCTTCTGGAGTGTGATATGGTCACCGGAGAAGGATGCAACCTGGTCAAAGAGGGTGTATGCATCCCTCATGCTTCCCGTTGCTTCCTTGCTTATCCAGAAGAGGGCATCCTCGTCCGCTTCTATGTTCATCTCCGCGGCGGCTTCCTTGAGGCATTCTTCTATCTTTTCCTGCGGGATGAGCTGGAAGCGGAAGACCTGGCAGCGTGACTTGATAGTCGCCGGAACCTTCTGGATTTCCGTAGTTGCAAATATGAAGATGATGTACTCCGGCGGTTCCTCTATTGTCTTGAGAAGTGCATTGAAGGCTGATGTGCTGAGCATATGGACTTCGTCGATGATGTAGATCTTGAACCTGGATGACTGGGGAGGGAATAGAACCTCCTCCTTTATCTTTCTTATATCGTTGACCGATGTGTTGGATGCGCCGTCGATTTCGATGACGTCGAGAGATGTGCCTGTGGCGATCTCCCTGCATGACGAGCACACTCCGCAGGGATGTGCACTCATTCCCTGCTGGCAGTTAAGAGCCTTGGCGAGAAGACGCGCAGAGCTTGTCTTTCCGACGCCTCTGGGGCCGGCAAAGAGATACGCATGGGCTATGCGGTTTTCCTTTAATGCGTTCTCCAGTGTCGATACTACAAATTCCTGCCCGACAAGCTTGTCGAAATCCTGAGGCCTTTTTCTCGTTGCGGTTACTTCGTATGCCATAGTGCCATAATAGCATCAAAGAGGGCGGACGGCTATGAGAGAATCAAAAATCATATGTTCCGTCTCTGAGGTCGGAGAGCGTGACTGAGGAGAAGAACTCCATTGTCTTTCTATACAGCGCCTCCCACATAGGACGCGTGGGACAGAGCATCTTCCGTCTGCACTCGGCGCTCTCTTTGCAGAGACACTCTACCGGGGCAAGGCTCTCTTCAGTGAGTGAGAGTATGTCACTGACACGCACTGATGAGGCTTCTCCTATGAGCCTGTAGCCTCCGTCCTTTCCGCGCTGTGCCTCGATAATGCCGCTTTTGAGGAGGGTATGCACTATCTTCTCGAGATACTTGGGGCTGATCTCCTCCTCTTCAGCTATTATGGAGAGAGAGGAGAACCTCCCCTCTCTCTTCGAGAGTGCGATGAGGAATCTCAGCGCATAGCGTCCTTTTGTAGATATCATCATATTTCTTTATAGAGAGGCGTCGAGAGATATCTGTCTCCGCCGTCGGGGAGGATGGCGACGATTGTCTTTCCTCTGTTCTCTTCCTTCTCTGCTTCCTTTACTGCCGTTGCAAGTGCCGCTCCGCTGCTTATACCGATAAGGATCCCTTCGCTTCTTCCCATCTCTCTTGCCCACTGGAAGGACTCTTCCACAGTTGCTGTTACAACAGATGAGTAGACGGATCTGTCGAGAGTGTCGGGAACAAAGCCCGCTCCGATTCCCTGGATGCCGTGGGCGCCCGAACGTCCTTCGGTGAGAACGGGGGATGAAGCCGGCTCGATGCCGATTATCCTGATATCGGGATTCTTTTCCCTGAGATAGCGTCCTGTTCCGCTGATAGTTCCGCCCGTTCCGATTCCGGCGATGAATATATCGACATTGCCGTCGCTGTCCTGCCAGATCTCGGGCCCTGTGGTCTCGTAGTGTGCCTCTGGGTTGGACGGGTTGACGAACTGGCCGGGGATGAATGCGCCGGGGATGGATGCGGCAAGCTCGGATGCCTTCTCGATAGCACCCTTCATGCCCTTCTTTCCTTCCGTGAGGACGAGCTCGGCACCATATGCCTTCATGAGGAGGCGTCTCTCTTCGCTCATAGTCTCCGGCATTACGATAATCACCCTGTAGCCTCTGCTTGTACCGAGAGCCGCAAGTCCGATTCCTGTATTGCCGCTTGTAGGCTCGATGATGACAGAGCCTTTTTTGAGCTTCCCGCTCTTTTCGGCGTCGTCGATCATCTTCTTTGCTATCCTGTCCTTGACGGATCCCGTAAGATTGAGATACTCGAGTTTTACAAGAACCCTTGCCTTGAGAGAGTGTTTCTTTTCGATGGCGGTAACTTCATAGAGAGGAGTCTTTCCGACAAGTTCAGTTGCACTGGTGTAAATTCTGCTCATGTTTTCCTCCATATCCTACTCTGAAGGTAGGAATTTGAAACAAAATAGACTCATTCACAAACTTTTGCAACAGGGAAGGCACTATTTATCAAAAACCTTCCTTTGTTGTTATGCCGTCTGCTCGTATTATCCACCTGATTGATGAATAGCTGTCCTCTGTGGTGTTTATTTCAATTTACTTCCAGTTCTCGATAGAGGTAAGTCTTCAAAGGTTACGCGAGCGTCCGGTCCGGATTGTGTTGTATCTGGTATGCGGACAGGATTTAAAAAAACGAAAACTTTGGACTTTCTTTCTTTGTTTCTTTTATCATGGGGAACTATGAAGAAAAAGATGTTCATCATTCTGGCTTTGTCTCTCATCGTCCTGGGTATATCGGCAGCAGGAGAGAGTCAGTATATAATCCCGATATCAGAAAGCGGATTCTATAGCGACACATATACGCTGTACTCCCTTTTAGGCTTATCTTCTCCCTCGTATTCTGAGCCGTGGACGGGAAGGGAAGCCGCGATAATCCTCTCGCGTACGAGAGAGAGGGCAGGGGAGAATGAGTTTACACGCAATCTCCTTGCCTCCCTGGAATCCAGGCTTGAAAGCTTTGCTCCCGGACATTCATCAGCCGACGGATTCAGCTACAATGTCGGCGTCAAGGCCTCTCCGGAAATCTACCTTCATTCGAATACAGAAGACTACGTCAATGACAGTGACTGGTTCTACAGCTTTGACAGAAGACAGAAACTCCTCACAATGAAGATTGAATTCGGTGTGGAAGAATTCTTTTATACATATTCCGAGCTTGCATTCACCAAGAGCCGTTACACCAGAGACGGGACAGAACTCTACAGCCATGAGACAGATTTTCCGTATGGCATCGGGGCAATAGTCGACTCATATGAGAATGTGAAGAAAAAGTACAAGGAAGAGAACGGAATCGAGGATGAATCTAAGCTTCCCTCCGACTGGAATCAGGAGTACAGATACTCTCCGCATGTCGTGAAGTCCAGTAAGAACTTCTCTTCCGTCTACAATGACAACACCCCCTTCTGGAACTTCTGGAACATTGCCGCAAACTTCCCCACCCGTGCCTTCGTCTCCTTCGGCGGCGACAGCTGGAATCTTCTCTTCGGAAGGGACAGACTCAACTGGGGACGTTCGATTATCGGGTCGTTCATCATCGATAAGCATGTGAGTTATCATGATTTTGCACGCCTTTCGATATATACGCCTTCCTTCAAGTATGAATGGAACAATCTCTTTCTGGAGACACAGCCGTATGTCTCGGAAGAGGATAAGAAGGGACCTGAAGATATCAGAATATATATGAACCACCGTCTGGAATTCAGGCCGTGGACATGGATGAGCTTTGTCCTGACGGAGAGTATCATGTACCGCAGCCGTGTGCTGGAAATCCAGAATCTCAATCCTGCCTTCATATATCATCAGCTCAATAACAGGGATCTCTTCAACTCGATAGCCTCCCTCGAACTCTACATAACTCCTCTGAAGGGCTGGGATATCTACTGGCAGTTCGGCATCGACAACGGAACGATTCCGGGAGAGGGCAACAGTCAGGCGAATGCCGTCGGTTCTCTTCTGGGATCCTCGTATGGAGTTTCTCTCGCCGGAGGATATCTCAAGGCGACAGTCGAGGGGGCCTTCACGACGCCGATGATGTACAGGCGGGACGGAGTTGATTTCCTGATGTTTCAGAGGGACTATACGTTCATCTACCTCGGGTCGGGAACGGTGAAGCTCAACTACATCGGTTTCCCGTACGGATCGGACGTGACGGTCGCAAAGCTGCAGCTCGAGTACAATATACCCGAAGTGCTCTACACGACATTCGGCGCCGAGATGATCCGCAAAGGTGAAATCACGATGTTCCACTCCCATAACAGTGAAAACGACAATAACGGGAAGGCGAATCTTATGGGAGGAACTCCCTACGGCGACAGAGTTTCATATCAGCTGACGCTCTCTGCAGAGGCAAAGTATTATGTGCCGCAGTTTGTCAGCTGGATGGATATGTCCCTCTTCGGAAATATTGCATATCTTTCACGCTGGACGCACACAAAGAGTACGGCGGTAACGTCAGAGAAATGGAGGGATGTACAGTTCTCCTTCGGCTTCTCGCTTGAAGTATGATCCTCTCTCAAAAAAGAGAGCTCATTTTCCGTTGAAATATGTTATCCTCATTCCATGGAAAGAAAATATGCTGATGAAAAGATAAGAAAACTGCTGGATAACATATCGAGTGTAATCGTCGGAAAGGATGACAGGATAAAGCTCATTCTCACGGCGCTTCTCTCTTCCGGGCATGTGCTTCTCGAGGATCTTCCGGGAACGGGAAAGACAATGCTTGCAAAGAGCCTCGCAAGGAGCCTCGATGTGCCGTTCAGCCGCATACAGGCAACGGCGGATCTGCTGCCGAGCGACGTCACGGGAATAAACTACTTCAGCCAGAAGGACGGAGACTTCGTCTTCAGAAAGGGGCCTGTCTTCACGTCCGTGCTCCTCGTCGACGAAATCAACAGAACGACGGCGCGCACGCAGTCAAGCCTCCTCGAGGCAATGGAGGAGAGGCAGGTCACAGTCGACGGAGTCACAAGAAGGCTCGACGAGCCCTTCTTCGTCATTGCGACGCAGAACCCGATAGAGACTGCGGGAACCTACCCCCTGCCGGAAGCCCAGCTTGACAGGTTCTTCATGATGCTCTCCCTCGGCTTTGCCGATAAGGAGGAAGAGGTGAGGATACTCGAGCGCTTCATATCCTCGTCTCCTCTCGAGAAGCTGGAAAGCGTTATGACGAAGGATGAACTCCTGGAGATGAAGAGAGCGGCAGGGGAGGTCTTCGTCCATAAGGACATCATCAGATACATTGCCTCGATAATCGACGAGACGAGAAAGGACAGCAGGATAAGCGGTGTCAGCACCAGAGGCACGCTTGCCCTTTTAAGGGGAAGCATGTCCTATGCCTTCATAGAAGGAAGGGACTACGTGACACCAGACGACGTCAAGGCTGTTGCTCCCGCAATTCTTTCACACCGTATGATAGCATCCCATTCCATCATGGAGAGGAGAGAGGGCGAGAGAGTCATCCTGCGTATCCTCTCATCTGTAACTGTACCTTCAGAGAAGTGGGAGAAGTAGAAGTTGCTTGTTTTCTTCTTCCTTCTTCTCGCCCTTATCCTCTTTCTCCTCCAGAGACGGCTCTACTACAGAATCTGGAGGAAAAAGCTTCAGGTCTCCGTCTCGTTTGAAGACGAAAGAACCATTGAGGGGGACGGCAATACCGTTATCGAGAGGGTGGAGAACAGATCGATCATCCCTATACATGTCATTTTCATGAAGTACACACTTCTCCGCTCCTACTCCCCTCTTTTCGACGGGGGAGGCCGCAGGGAGGTGACAGTAAAGGGCGGTATCGGGGGACGGAAGATAAAAGAGAGAAAATATACGATAGAAGGCCTGAGGCGGGGTCTCTATACGATAAGCGAGGTAGAAGCGACAGGACACGATATCTTCCTCTCGACAGAGTACGACAGCAAATTTTATCCGCCCTCGTCCTTCTTTGTCTTTCCGCGTCGTGCAGATACACGTTCTTTCGACCTCGCGTACCGCGAGCTCTTAGGAACGATCCTCTCGAAGAGGCGTAAGAACGAGGACCCCTTCGAGCTCAGGGGGATCAGGGACTACATGAGTCACGACAGCCTCCGCTCTGTCAACTGGAAGGCATCGGCGAAGACTGGATCTCTCAAGGTCAACGAGCATGACTGGACGACAGACGAAGGGGCGGCAATCGTGCTCGACTTAAGAGGCGGAAGCGAGGAGGAGAAGGAGACGCTGATTTCCTATGCAGCGACTATAGCCGAACGTTTTCTGCGGCGGGGGATCAACACCTGTGTGATAACGAATGCGAGATCCTCGCGTGACGGAAGACGCATTTACTCCGGTTTCGGAAGCGGCCGCGAGCACATCAATACGATAGACGAAGCCCTTGCCCTCATAAAGATTACGGCAGTCACAGCGGAGACTCCCGGAGAGCTGCTCTCCCTCTTCTCTCCCGATAACACCTCGCTCCTTCTCATAACACGGACGATGAAGGAGAATGAAGGATGTGACCAGTTCGACGCCGTCATCTGCATCGAAGGAGAAATGAAGGCAGAAGGAACGACTGTGATCAAAGTCGGAGGGGAGCTATGAAGAAGAACCGGATCCCGTACAGCAGAGCACTCTATCTTATGGGACTTCTCAATCCCTCCATTCTTGCCCTTGCCGTCATGTTCTCGTTCAACCTCTCATTTCCTGTGACATACACCCACGCCTTCGTCTTCAGCTTCCTCTCCCTTCTTCCGATGCTCACGGTGAAGATAGTGTCAGAAAGGACGGAGAACAAGCTTCTCAGAATTGTGACGGCACTACTGATGATTGCTCTCTCATTTCTTGTTCCGGGTGAGGTGATGAGGCCCAGCTGGATAATAATGCTCACCATCTTCTCGTTCGTATTCGTATTCTGTCCACATATAGAGGGGTATACGATGATGACAAAAGCCCGGATCTGGGACATTGTTCCGCTTCTTGCCGCCTACATCCTCAGTCAGATTCAGTCAAACAGCGTGTTGATCTCGTCCGTGACGATTCTCATTCTGACATTCATTCTCGAGTACATGCTCGAAAAGAACATGGAAGGGGTACAGAAGGAGGTTATGAGCAGGGAGTGCCGCGTCAACAGGGAAGGCATAATAAGGGCGAACAGGAGATCAATCATCCTCTTTGGTGCTGTCTACCTCTCTCTCTGCCTTCTTATTCCGGTGACAGTGGAACTACTGTCGGTGGAGAGGGAGGAGACGAGAGTCGAATACACCTTCGGAGAGAATGAGGAAAAGGAGACGAAGGACGAGAAGACCCCCGTCGAAAGGAAGGAGATACGACTCTCCGGGAAAGCGGATGCAATCGACTTCACACCGCTGGGTACACTTCTTCTCTATCTCTTCCTCTCTCTCGTCGGAGCGACCGTTATACTTACTCTCGTCGCCCTCTTTTATCGTCTCTTCAGTGCCGTCAACAGCAAAAGAAAGAAGAGGAGCCGGCTCTCTCCTGATGAATCCATAACGGAGAGTGACATAGTGGTGGAGGAGAAGAAGGAGAGGGAGAGGGAAAAAAGGGCCGGCTACTTCACTCCCGAAGGCAGGATAAGACGCATCTACAGAGCTCTTGTTCTCTCGAAAGAGGACGAGAGGACAAAGCTCAGGACGATGACGACAGGCGAAATCGGAAGGGACGCATCAATCAGCAGCGGCGTCACAGAGCTCTACGAACAAGTGCGATATTCTTCCTCTCCGGCGGACAGAGAGAGCGTGAAGAGGATGCAGATTCTTGTGAGGGAAAACAAAAAAAGCAGCAAATAGGTTAGGTCACATGAAAAATCCTCTGACCGTTGCTACATTCCTGTCCTGGCGGGGTTGGGAGGCATCCATTGCCTAGTATCTGCTGCAGAAGTATTGTTGCAGAAATCGGAAAGGAAGTAAAGTCCCGGGAAGAATACGCCGTATCTTTACTCGGATTCCGTCCTCCGGGCTCTCAGCTCTCCCCTTCGGCGTTCCGTCGTTCAAAGACAAAGGAGCTCAGATAAAACGGGCAGAGCCTGATTTCTCCGACTTTTCCCTGGTCTTTCTGACTCAGGATATACGGGCTTGAAACCACTGAATGATATTTCCTCGTGAAGGCATCGATTGACTGATGGTTTTCTATCCTGGAGCTTTTCACTTCAACGGGGACCGCCTTTGTTCCTTCTCTTATAAGAAAGTCTATTTCATAGGAATGTGTACTCTTCTCTTTCGGCCATGTCATGTAGTACAGATCCCTGCCGCTTGCACAAAGCGCCTGGGCGACGGCATTTTCATATAAGTATCCGAGGTTTGCCGGAAGCTTGTCTGACATGATCTTTGAGTACAGAGCTGTGTCGCTTTCTTTTTCAGCTTTAAGCAGCAGTGTTACAAAAAGCCCTGTGTCCGAAAGGTAAAGCTTGAACTTCTCCAGATCTTTTCCCTGAGAAAAAGAAACTGAAGGATCAAGACAATTAAAGAGGGATAATACAGTCCTTGAATTTATGAGATCAGATAATAATTCATAATCTGATGTTCTTGCTTTC
>CAVACS010000061.1:0-13606 GCA_963587105.1 Anaerovoracaceae bacterium
AGGGATTTGTTATCTCACGGATGCCACCGTCTTCAAGTATGCCGTAACGGGCCTCTCTGTCACCGAGTGTGAATCTGACGTATTTCATATATTTATCCTCCCCTTCATTTTCCACCCTCTGTCGCATTCTTACAATATCAGATACCCAAACAGAATTGAAAGGGATATCGGATGATTGCATAACAGCAGTTAGATTAAACTAACATTTGATTGTTATTATGTTGCAATGGGTTTCAAAAGAATTTGTAAAAAACTTGTGTAAAAAGCAAATTTCACAGTTGATTTCCCGTAAAAACCGTGTTATTTATTGAATCAAGCAATTGAAATCGATTGCAAATTAAATGGAGAACTATCATGAGTGTTTATCAGCTAGGTAATTTACGTGTTGTTGATTTAACAAAGAAAGTTGATCCGGCTACAGAGACAAGAAGATGCAAGCTGGATAGATTCAATACAGGCGGTCCTATTCCCGACTATCATACGAATGTCGATATAATGACACACCTCGGAACCCACTGCGAGTGTCCGTATCATCACTTCGACGACGGCAAAGACGTATCTGCACTTCCTCTCGTTTCCTTCATGGGAAGAGCTCTCTACTATGAGTTCAAAGACCTGAAGCCCCTTTCACATATCTCCGCTTCCGATCTCGACAAGGCATTCGGATCCAGAATCAAGGAAGGCGACGTCATCATCATCGACTCAATCTACAAGCTCAGCCCCTTCACACCCGAGACAAACGGACCCAATGACAAGAGACTTCTCGTCAATGGAGAGACAGCTCAGTGGTGTGTTGACCACGGTGTAAAGTGCGTAGGCTTCGGCGACGGCGTCTCAATCGAAAACTGCAATGAAGATGTAAAGCCCTTCCATGATATCTGCATGGCAAAGGACATCACATTCCTCGAAGTGCTGAAGAACCTCGATGAACTCAAGTCAGACACATTCTTCATCTCCTTCGCCCCGATGTATATCAAGGGCCTGGATTCGTGTCCTGTCAGAGTATACGCTATCGAGGGCCTGAGCGATTTCTCGTAACAAAGGTTTATATGGCAATATAGTGGAGAGAATGGTTTTTTCGGTAATCTCCTCCTATAGATGATTGTATAACAGCGCCACTATGTTGTTTTTATTATAAATATCGTATTCTCCCCCATTGCGCTTAGACCGGATCCCTCTCCAGTCTAAGCCTTTCTTTTGTCATAGTTTTCTTGTGTAAAAAGAAGTACCCCGTGAGCCTCCAGGCCCGCGGGGTTACCAGAATCCGTCAAACCGGATGCTTATGAGTATATTATGAGTGCTATGATATCCAGCGGCTCATCGGAGTCATTCTCGATTCCGTGACCTGTTCCGCTGGGAGTGAAGGTCACATCACCGGCCTCGATTGTCGTCATTGTTCCGTTATCGTTGTACTTAGCCTTTCCGGAGAGCACATAGTAGATTTCGGTATCACCACTATGAATGTGATATCCGATACCGGAATGCGGAGCAACAGTCGTATGGGCAAATACCCTGCCCTTGTTATTGAGTTCCTTATCACAGTTGATAAGGCTTCTTACTGTAATGAAGCCGTCTGCGCCGAACTTGTGTTCGAACCTGTCCACCTGCTTTTCGTTTGACTTTCTTACCATATCATCCTCCTCAGACCGGTACCTTTACGACGATCTTTCTGATTTCCATCTTCTCACCTGCAGCAAGACGGGGCTTATGAGCATCCTCGGGAGCGAGAATGATATAATCACCGTCCTCGAGATAGACCATGCTGTCCTTACGTTCAGGATCGAAATAGAATGTGATATCACCCTGTTCATCATAAGGTGTCTTCACCTCAAGACCATCTCTCACTGTCACTCCGACATACTCCTTACCCTTTACGACATACTGGATATCGAAGAACTTCTCATGCGTCTCATAGAACCCCTCGTCGGGACTGATTGACTCATAGCCCTGTACCGATGCCCTGACGCCGTTATCCAGTTCAATCCATCCCAGCGGAAGGTCCATGAGATCCTTTCTTTCCAGGAATGCGAAGGCTGTTCTGAACTTCGGAGCATTGAAATCATACTTGTACTCAAGTCCGATTTTGTTACTTACCATCTTTAAACTTCCTCTTGTATTTAAATTTGAAAGCAGTGCCCGCAACATCACGCAACAAATGCAACCGATTTCAGTTGTTATTCTATATATTCGAACCGAAATCTGTCAAATGCAATTTGTTTTACCCCCTGCGAATTACGCAATTTTACAAGATGATGCACGATTTTTACTAGCATTAATTTATTCTATATACAGCAGTTAATGTGTATAATATTTAATACAAGTACTCTTTTATCCAAATTTTTAACTTTTTCATTGCAACCTGCCAAAAGCTGTGTTTTAATAAATGTACATTGAAACCGATTTCAGAAAATTGGAGGCCTCAAGAAATGAAAATCGCAGTGCTGGGTGCAGGTGCAATGGGATCCCTCTTCGGAGGATATCTATCGAAGGAGAACGACGTCACAGTCGTCGATCTCTATCAGCCTATCGTAGATGCAGTCAATGCAAACGGCGTAAAGATCAGGGAAAAAGACGGCTCTGTCACAGTCTGTAAGCCCAGAGCTACATCGGATGCCTCCAGACTCGGCAAACAGGATCTAGTCATCGTATTTGTAAAGTCCATGTACACAGTCTCTGCTCTTGAGACCAACAAAAATCTAATTGGAGAAAATACATACCTCATGACACTCCAGAACGGAGCAGGCCATGAAAGCAAGCTTCTCAAGTTCACAGACAGGCTTCACGTCATCATCGGCTCGACACAGCACAACTCATCCGTGATAGAACCGGGTTTCGTCAATCACGGCGGCTCCGGAATAACAAGTATCGGACTTCTTGACGGCAACAGTGATGTGCTCAAGCCCATCGCAGAATCATTCACGGCATGTGGCCTCGAATGCCACACGGAGAACAACGTACAGAAGCAGATCTGGAAGAAAATGTTCACAAATACAGCAGCCTCCTCACTCACTGCACTCTTCCAGGTTCCGCTGGGCTTCATCCACACAGATAAGAATGCCAACTGGATCATGCGCCAGCTCTGCCATGAGGCAGTAACAGTCGCAAACGCCCTCGGCCTTGACTTCAACGAAGAGGAAGTCGTCGGCGATGTCGAGACAGTCCTTATCAACGCCCCCAACGGATATACCTCAATCTATGCAGATATCAGGGATGGAAGAAGAAGCGAAGTCGACACAATCAGCGGCTCGGTGGTTGAAGCTGCACACGACCTCGGCATTGCAGTTCCATACCACGAGATGGTAGTCAAGTGCATCCATGCACTGGAAGAAAAAGCACAGAATAGAGCGTAAATCATGGGAGTCCTTCTGAGATTCATTCGATGAGTCTCAGATTTTTATTAGATACAATGATGCGTCTACAGCATCATAAGTCGATTTCATAAAAGGAGGAAATTATGGAAACAAAGACTTCACTTCGTGATCTTGTTGCAAAGAAGCAGGTTTTTGCACCGTGTGTTTGGGATATCATGTCCCAGCGTGCGGCCGAAGCAGCAGGTTATGAAGCAACATTATTATCAGGAGGTGCCCTCGCCGAATGGGTTTGCGGTCTCCCTGATATTGGACTGATGACTGCAGACGATCTTGTTCGTGCTATGGATTACATTTCTGATGTTTCAGATACACCTGTCTGCGTTGATGCTGATGACGGTTATGGTGAAACTCCTCTCCATGCCTACAGACTCACAAAAAGACTCGTCGATGCAGGTGCATCCTCACTAACACTTGATGACACAACTGGATTCAGAGGATACAACAGATGGGGCGAAGATTTCAGAGGCGGAGCTAAGGATGGAACAATCATCCATCCAACAGTATCAAGGAAGGTATGGCTGGCAAAGGTCAAGGCGTCTCTTGAGGCTGCAGCAGGCACAGACTGCTTGGTTATCGCAAGAACAGAATGCAAGCTTCAGCAGGGCCTTGACGAAGCTATCGAGCGCTGTCTTCTTGCCGAAGAACTCGGAGCAGAAATGACTCTTATCATCGGTTTGATCAATCAGGACGAAGCGGAAAAGGTTGCAGAACATGTAAAAGGCTGGAAGATGTGGCCGGATGTAGGTTCTACAAATGGAATTCCGGATGTACGCCTTGAAGACATCGAAAAACTCGGATTCAACTTCGTCACAATGCATATTCTTGAAAAGGCAGCTATGTGGGGAATGATTGACTTCGGAAAACATGCCTGCCAGGAAAGAAACCTTGTCTACCATGACACTCATACTTTAGGCATGAAGAAGGAAGATGTGGAACAGGGTATCGTCGGTATGCAGCCGAAAAACGTCCAGATGAAGCCGGACAGATATCTATCAATCGAACATCATTTCTGGGAAGATCTCCCGGGCGAAGACAAATAATAGGAGAAGTAGAATTATGGAAAGAAAATCTTTAAGAGAACTGGTCTCTAAGAAACAGATCTTCGCTCCGATTGTCTGGGACGTAATGTCAGCAAAGTGTGCAGAAGCCTCCGGATTTGAAGCCACCCTTCTCTCCGGTGGGGTTGTCGCAGGAGAATGCGGAACTCCTGATATCGGTCTCATCACAGCTGATGATCTTGTAAGAGTTACAGGCTATGTGTGTCAGGCTTCAAAGCTTCCTTGCTGTATTGACGCAGACGACGGTTATGGTGAAACCCCTCTCCATGCATACAGAACAACAAAGAGACTTGCGGATGCAGGTGCCATGTCGCTTACACTCGATGACACAACAGGCACGAGAGGTTATAACAGATGGGCTCTGGAACTCAGAAGCGGTACTCCATTCGGACAGATTCCTCATCCTGCAGTATCAAGAGACGTATTCCTTGCAAAGACAAGAGCATCGCTTGATGCATGTTCAGGCTCTGAATGCATGCTCATTGCAAGAACTGAAGCTGCACTTCAGTATGGCCTCGACGAAGCTATCGAAAGATGTCTTAGGGCTGAGGAACTCGGCGCAGAGATGACTCTTGTCATCGGCCTCAGAAACCTCGACGAAGCAAAGGCTGTAGCAAAAGAAGTACACGGCTGGAAGATGTGGCCTGATGTCATGGCACCTGGCGGAGTTCCGGATATCAACTTTGAAGACATCGAGAAGCTCGGCTTCAACTTCATAACGGCACACTGTATCACAAAGGGATGCAATTACGGCATGACAAGCTGGGGAAAGAAGACACTCGAAGACAAAACAACTGTCTTTGTTGATACTCATGACATGGGTCTGACGAAAGAAGAAGAGGAGAAGCTCTTCCACCTTGAGAATGACCAGGAATGGTTCGACCGCGAGAAGAAATACTGGAAGGGTCTCGAACATCCTTATCTGGGAAAAATTGAAGATAAATAACCAAAAAGAAAAAAGGAGTCATAAAAATGAAAAAAGTCATTGCAATAATGCTGGTTATGCTGGTTGCATTCTCGATGCTTTTCGCTGGTGGTTCATCAGAGACAGCAACTACCGAGACAACCTCAGAAATTCAAAAAGGCGGCAGGATGGTTATTTCCTGTGCTGCTCCCACGACAAGAGCATGGTATGACATCAGAGGTATCATGGCTGTTGCAGAGTTCGGAATCATATATGAGCCACTTGCAAGATATGGTTCCGACGGTTCACCGGAACCTTTCCTTGCTGAAAGCATCACACCGGATTCGACTGCTCTCACATGGACAATCAAAGTTCGCAAGGGTGTCAAGTTCTCAGACGGCAGCGACCTCAATGCTGAAGTCGTAAAATGGAACCTTGACTTCTATGCAGAAAAAGGTGTCCTCAGATCATCCTTCTTTAAATTCTATGATTA
Source organism: Anaerovoracaceae bacterium (assembly GCA_963587105.1). Classification (GTDB taxonomy): domain Bacteria; phylum Spirochaetota; class Spirochaetia; order Sphaerochaetales; family Sphaerochaetaceae; genus Ornithospirochaeta. Next base: position 5,827 of record CAVACS010000061.1, read on the forward strand.
TGCTGAATGTACAGATGATTACACAGTAGTATGCCATTTCTCTCAGTGGGACTCTCTCTTTGACTACTCTCTCTGCAGAACAGTTCTCGTCGCATCAAAGCTTGCTTATGACACATATGGCGAAGAATGGCTTGTCAACCATCCCGTTGGAACAGGTCCATTTGTAGAGAAAGAATTCAATGCTGACGTAAGCTGGATCCTCGACAAGAATGATAATTACTGGCAGGGAGAAGTAAACCTTGATGGTATCGATCTTATCACCTATCAGCAGGAACTCGTTGCGGCAACAGCTCTCAGTGTCGGACAGATTGACGCTATGCTCACAGAGAACTACAGCCTTGTAGAGCAGGTCAAAAATTACAAGAACATCACAGTCAAGGCTGCTGACCTTCCGAGCTACTACTACACACTCTGCTTCAACATGCAGGAAGGTGACCCTTGTGCAAACGTCCTCGTAAGAAAGGCTATCAGCTATGCTATCAATGTTGATGACATCCTCGACACACTCACATTCGGTTATGCACTCAAGACGAACCAGTGGGCTCCTGAATCATCTCCCTTCTACAACACAGAAGTTGAAGGTCAGGAATACAATCTCGAGAAGGCAAAGGAACTCCTTACGGAAGCAGGGTACCCGAACGGTTTCAAGACAACACTTACACTGTCTGCAACTGATCTTCCCAAGAACGTAGCACAGGTCATCAAGGAACAGCTTGCAAAGATCGGAATCGATGTAACAATCAGATCAATCGAAGGTGCTGCATTTGCCAACTACATCGGCGCATGGGAAGAGGGCATGTTCCTCCACACAATGGGTGCTGAAGCAGGTGCTGCATCACAGTATGCTTCTACATTCTATAACTATGAAGGCTTCGGACTCGGTGTCAATGCTTTCGAAATCTCCGACGAGCTGGATGCAATAACAACATCCATCACATCAGCAAAGACAGAAGAAGAAAGAAACGAGTACACGAGACAGGTTGCCAAGATTGTCGTCGATGACGAATGCATGATCAAAGTCCTCTTCGGTTCCAGGGCTATCGCTTTCACAAACAACAAGATCAAGAACTCTCACTACTGTGATGTTCAGAATCTCAGAATCGATGTCTGGGAAGCTTATTTCGAAAAATAAGCAAGAAAAATCCTTTGGCATGCTCTTCGGAGCATGCCATATCGGGAGGACAAATGGGCACTTACATTATAAAAAGGATTTTAATATCGATACTGGTTGTTTTTCTGGTATCCATTTTTTCATTCTCACTTCTGCAGTTAATGCCGGGAGATCCCGCACGTCTGGCACTCGGCTATGAAGCTTCCGAAGAGGACGTTCAGGCATTGAGAGAAGAAATGAATCTCGACAAACCTATCCTCGAGCAGTATTTTTTATGGGTCAAGAACCTTTTCAAAGGTGAACTCGGTGAATCAGTCATCTACAAGCGTCCCGTTAAGGACATGATTGCAGAAAGACTTCCGAGGACTGTTAACATCGGTATTTGTGCCCTAATCGTCGGCATACCTATTGGTATAATAATGGGTGTAGTATGTGCAGTAAAAAGAGGTAAGGTCATCGACCAGATTCTCACCTTCCTCATGACCGTATTTCTCGGAATGCCGGTTTTCTGGGTAGGTATTCTCTGTATCCTAGTCTTTGCAATATGGTTGGGTATACTTCCCATACAGGGTTATGTTGCGCCAAGCAAGGACTTCGGATCATTTATACAGCATGCAATACTCCCAACAATTGCTATGTCGCTAAGTATGTCTGCAGGCTTGTGTCGCCAGACAAGGACGAACCTCCTCGACTCCATCAATGCTGATTGTATCAGAACAGCAAGAGCAAACGGCCTCAGCGAAGGAAGCGTCATCTATAAGCATGCTCTCAAAAACGCACTCATTCCAATCATTACGATAATCGGTATGCAGGTAAGAATTGTTATAGGTGGCTCTCTTCTTGTTGAGCAGATGTTTAATATCCCCGGACTCGGCACCCTTCTGACAACAGCACTCAACAACAGAGACTACATGATTGTACAGAACTGTACACTTCTAATCTCTCTCTTCACTGTCGGCGCAAACCTTGTCGTCGATATAGCCTATGGACTCGTAGACCCGAGGATTCGTCTTGGAAAGAGGAACTAGCATGAACGAAACAGCAAACACACTGGAAATGGAAAAGCTCATTGAAGCAAGAGAAAAAGAGCACAAGAAACAGACAAGGAAGCAGTTCTGGAGAGTATTCTTCGGAAGAGGATTTCTCTCAAAAGCCAGTTTTGCTCTCTTGATTCTGTTTATTATCATTGCCGTTCTCTGTCCAGTTATAACACCTTATTCTCCATATGAACAGGACCTGAAGAATGCACTGCAGGGTCCTAGCAAAGAACACTGGTTTGGTACCGACAATCTGGGGAGAGACTTGCTGACAAGAACACTCTATGGGGCAAGGATCTCACTCTGTACTGGACTTCTTTCAAGCATCTTTGCTCTCATAGTCGGTACGACACTTGGTCTCATCGCAGGATACTTCAAGGGGTTCATCAGTTCCTTCATTATGAGGCTTGTAGACGCACATCTCTCAATTCCGGGATTGATTCTTACAATGTGTCTTGTTGCCATCTTCGGAGGATCAATACTCTCAGTAAGCATCATGATCGGTATTTCTACTCTTCCGGGATATGTCAGAATGGTCTACGGACAAGTTCTGTCTCTCAGAGAGAACGACTACGTAACTGCAGCAGAACTCATCGGACAGAGTAAAGCTGAAATCATGTTCAAACATCTTCTTCCAAACGCATTCCCTACCATCATCGTCATGTTCACGGGAAGTGTGGGAACTGCAGTCATGATTGAATCCGGTCTCGCATATCTCGGAATTGGTATCACGGCACCAACACCGGCATGGGGAACCATGATTTCAGAAGGTTATACATACTTTGTATTCAAACCGATGCTTGCACTTGTGCCTGGTATTGCACTCATGCTCCTCATCATCACCCTCAACATTGTAGGGGATGGGCTGAGAGATGCTTTAGATCCAAGACTTAAAGGAAAACTGTAATGAGCGAAAAACTTCTTGAAGTTAAACATCTGAGAACTTCTTTCTTTACCGTCGCAGGTGAAGTCAAAGCTGTTAACGACGTATCGTATTATGTAAATAAGGGTGAAATCATCGCAATAGTCGGCGAATCGGGATGCGGAAAATCTGTCACTCAGATGTCGTCTGTCAAACTTATCCAGATGCCCCCAGGAAAGATTCTTGGAGGAGAAGTATGGTTTGACGGAAAGAATATTCTTGAATACGAGAGAAATTCAAAGGAAATGCAGTCAGTCAGAGGTCAGGGAATAGCCTTTATATTCCAGGAACCGATGACAGCCCTCAATCCTGTCTACACAGTCGGTAACCAGCTTGTAGAAGTCATCAGAAAGCACAAGAAATGTTCAAAGCAGGAAGCCTGGAAGCTAGGAGTACAGGCCCTCAGTGATGTCGCAATTCCGGATCCTGAGAGAAGAATGAAGAACTACCCCTTCGAGCTCAGCGGTGGAATGAGACAGCGCGTCCTAATTGCTATCGCCGTTGCCTGCAATTCGAAACTTATCGTCGCAGACGAGCCAACAACAGCACTGGACGTTACAATTCAGGCCCAGGTCATGGAGCTGTTACAGGACATCGTAAAGAAGAAGGGAACATCACTTGTCATCGTTACTCATAATCTTGGACTTGTAACAAGGCATACAGAGAGAATCTATGTAATGTATGCGGGAAAGATTATTGAATCAGGAACAACAGAAGAGATAATCACCAAACCCAGACATCCCTACACAATGGGGCTCTTGAGGTCTGTTCCAAAACTTGAAGAAAGTGATGATGCTGAACTCATCCCTATTGACGGTGCACCTCCATCACTTATCAACCTCCCGGACAGCTGTGCATTCATGCCAAGATGCCCGTATGCTTGCGATAAGTGCAAGAATTCCCCATACCCCGAATTCAGAAAAGTTGAAGGAAATGAGCACTACATCGCATGCCACCTCGATATCAAGGGGGAAAACAAATGAGTAACAACAAAAAAGAGCCCATTATCAAGGTTGAAAACATGAAGATGTACTTTCCCCTCTATAAGGGGCTGATTCAGAAGGTCTACGCAGAAGTCAAAGCTGTTGACGATGTCAGCTTTGAAGTGTATGAAGGCGAAACATTCGGTCTTGTCGGAGAGTCAGGTTGCGGTAAGACGACAACGGGCAAAAGCATCATCAGAATTCTCAATCCTACAGCAGGAAAGGTTCTCTACAAGGGAAGGGATATTGCGTTCCTTAAACCGGCAGAAATCAAGGACTTCAGAAGAGAACTCCAGATGGTATTCCAGGATCCGTACGGCTCACTGGACCCCCGTCAGTCAGTCTATTCCATTCTGAAGGATGCAATTATTGCAGATAAGCAGCCTCATACTCATGAGGAAGTGAAAAAGAGAGTTATCGAACTCTTGGAGCTTGTAGACCTGTCAAGAGAAATGATGGCAAGGTACCCTCACGAACTCAGTGGTGGCCAGCGGCAGAGACTCGGAATCGCAAGAGCTCTCGCATGCAACCCCAAAGTAATTGTCTGTGACGAACCTGTATCTGCACTTGATGTGTCTATTCAGGCACAGATTATAAACCTCTTTGAAAGGCTACAGAAAGAACTCGGATTGACATACATCTTTGTCGCACACGATCTTGCTGTTGTAAGGCACATTGCAAACAGGATCGGGGTCATGTATCTCGGACATCTTGTCGAAGTCATGGACTCCGGCGAAATGTACAGAAACTCTCGCCACCCGTATACCCAGGCTTTGCTCTCTGCAGTACCGACGACTGATTATTATGCGGAGAAGGAAAGATCTAGAATCCTCCTTGAAGGAGAGGTTCCATCACCAATCAATGCACCTTCAGGATGTCCTTTCCATCCAAGATGCAGGTATTGTACAGATGAATGCAAGAAAAGCATGCCTCCTTTGAAGGATATAGGAAACAACCACTTCATAGCCTGCTTTAACCCTCCGGAAAAAGACTGAAACAAAGAAAAACTATCTTAGGCAGGGGAAAACCCTGCCTTATTATCAGGAGATTACATGGAAAAAGCGATCAAAACGAACAATATGTCCGATTCTGAATCACGATACAAACTCATGACTGAAGCACCGGTTGCAAAACTGATTATATCTATGTCAATACCGGCAATATGCAGCCAGATTGTTTCATCCCTATACAATATGGCTGACACGTACTTTGTCAGCAGTCTTGGTAGCCAGGCAGTTGCTGCTCCGGGGATCGCATTTCCTCTTATGCTCATAATACAAGCAGTATCTCTGATGCTTGCAATCGGAGCAGGCAGTCTCTCCGCCCGTCAGCTTGGAGAAAAGAACAACGAAGGAGCCAATGTAACAGTATCAACGGCATTCTTCCTTTCTGTATTCATCGGTACAACGATGGGAATTGTGAGTCTCATCTTTCTTGAACAGATTATGGTAGTCTGTGGAGCAACCGAGACAATCCTTCCATATGCTTATGACTATGGCTTCTGGATTATTGCTGCAACACCTTTCTACAGTGCAACATTTGTCCTTTCCTATGTTATCAGGCAGGAGGGTAATGTACGCCTTTCAACAATAGGCACAGTTGCAGGTGCAGTAATCAACTGTATACTCGATCCTCTTTTCATTTTCGGATTTGGAATGGGAATAAAAGGTGCAGCAATTGCAACAAGTCTAAGCCAGATTGTTTCCTTTCTGATTCTTTTCATTCATGTAATCAGAAAGAAATGCGTTGTCAGACTTGGATGGAAATACTTCAGACCGAGAAAAGACAATGTAACGGAAATTTTAAAAGTTGGCTCCCCTAACCTTTACCAGTCTGTTCTTCTTACTGTAGGACTCATTGTTCTCAACAACAGTGCCAAAATATATGGCGGGGATGCTGCTTTAGCCGGAATGAATATTGTTACAAAGATATCAAACATGATTGTCCTTGCCCTCAACGGCTTCGGACAAGGTTTCCAGCCAATGTGCGGTTATTGCTACGGAGCAAAACTCTACAAGAGAGTCAAGGAAGGCGTAATGTTCACCATTAAAATCGGACTTATTGTTATTTGTGTTCTCTCGCTATTGGCTTTCATATTCTCAGAACAGATAATCGGGGCATTCAACTCATCAGGAGACCCTGACGTACAGAGCATTGGAGTAATCATACTCAAGGCACATCTTGTTGTTATGCCGCTTCTGGCAGTAACAACCGTCGCCAACATGTTCTTCTTGTCATGCGGTAAGGCGCTCAATGCAACAATTATAGCTCTTGCCAGAAACGGAATCGTCTTCTTTCCTGTAGTGCTTATCCTTCCGAAGATCTTCGGTCTATCCGGCGTAATCGCGACTCAGCCGGTTGCGGATTTCGTTACTTTTATAATAGCATTCATTCTGTTCATAAAAGAACTTAAGGTTCTGAATAGACTTGATAAACAGCAGTAAGGTAAGAGATGAAAAACGAGAAGAACATAATTTACGGATCAGAAGCAAGAAAGGCCATAATGAACGGCGTTGAAAAGCTCGCGGCTGCAGTATCACTCACTCTCGGCCCAGCAGGACATAACGTCATTCTCGACAGGCATTTCGGCACACCTGTTGTTACAAATGATGGCGTTTCGATAGCAAAGGAAGTATTCCTTGAAAACCCTTTCGAGAATATAGGAGCAATGCTCGTGCGTTCGGCTTCAACAAAGACCAATGATGTAGTCGGTGACGGCACAACAACAGCAATAGTTCTTTGTAGAGAAATGATCCGTGAAGGACTAAAGAATGTTGAAGCTGGAGCAAATGCAGTTCTTCTCAAATCGGGAATGGCAAAGGCTAATAAGGTGGCAGAACAAGCAATAAAGGAACTGTCACGCCCAGTAAGCTCCAATGAAGATATTGCACGAATCGGGGAAATCTCATCCGGAAGCCCTGAAATTGGAAAACTTATTGCGGATGCTCTAAGTAAACTTCCTAAGGATGCAATCCTTACTCTTGATGATTCTGCAACAGCAGAAACAACGGCGGAAATTGTTGACGGGATGGAATTCGATCGAGGATACATAACTCCGCACATGGTAAACAGACCTTCCACAATGGAAGCTGTTGCAGATAATCCATATATCCTGATTACAGATTACAAGATTTCTTCCATTCAAGAAATTCTACCAATAATGGAACAGGTTCAAAAAAAAGGCAGACAGCTCTTCATCATCTCCGATGGAATCGAAACAGAGCCTCTGGCTGCAATCATCGTGAATCAAATGAAAGGAAGATTCAGGTGCCTTCTTGCAAAGGCCCCCAGCTTTGGTGACAGAAGAAGAGATCTTCTTATAGACTTCGCAACAGTAACAGGAGCAACAGTTGTCACAAAGGAAACAGGAATGATACTTCCCGACACCACCCTTGAAATGCTAGGACAGGCAACAAGGGTCATCTCGACAAAAGACAATACTGTCATTATCGGAGGAAAAGGTAACAAAAAAGATATCGAAGAAAGGATCTCGCACGTTAAGGATGAGCTTTCCCTCGCAACATTCGACTACGACATAGAAAAACTCCAAGAGCGACTCAGCAAGCTAAACGGCGGAATAGGAATAATCAAGGTCGGGGCATCAACAGAAGTCGAACAGAGCGAAAAAAAGATGAGAATCGAGGACGCTATCCATGCCACACGGGCAGCACAGAAAGAAGGAATTGTCCCCGGAGGAAGCCTCGCATTCATTCACGCAGCAGATGTT
>CAVACS010000062.1:0-9514 GCA_963587105.1 Anaerovoracaceae bacterium
GGATGAGACAGATAAGAAATTCTATGAAGTTGCCAAATTCTGCAGTGCTGTCCTTGTTACGGGAAACCTCGCACACTACCCGGAGGATAAGAACATAATCCTTCCCGCCACTTTTATTGAGCGCTATCTATAACAAAACCCCGATGGCCGGGGTTAAATGTAGGCTTTTATTCTCTTCAGGGCACGACTATGAAGAAGGAAGATATAACGCTCGGAGTAACTCAGACGCGATATGATTTCATCCCAGCTTAGAAACATGAGGTATCTCATCTCAAGGATGATCTCCATCTCAGTGTCGTTGAGCTTTTTAATGACGGAGCTTGTGCTCTTCATTACCTTCGCAAGTTCTTTTTTATCCTCCTCTATCTCATCCGAAAGTGATACCTGTCTTATAGCCGAATACTCGACAGCGCTGTGCCGCATGTTGGTGTCGACCTTCACGTCTCCATACAACGGACCCGAATATGGAACCTGCAGCTTGAGGCTCTTAAGCTGTCTCTCCTTTGCCTTTATGCGCCTGTTGAGATTAAAAGCTCTCGATAAATATTCCTTAGCATCCATACACAGCCTCCAGAAATGTTTCTCTCTCGATATTGAGAAAATCTAAAAGAAGAGCACACCACGAAGAAGAAAAGAAGCGATCACAGTCTTTCAGCATGCTTTCTGCATCTTTGTTTTCGGGATTCATCTCAAGTCTTGCTAATGCCTTCTCCCTATCCGTCATCGCCGTATTTATTATCGCTGCTGCAAGATTTCTCCAGTTATCTTTCATTTACTCCTCCAAGTTCTGCTTTCACTGCGTTCAGTAAGCACTCCTGTGTTGTTTCTTTATTAACGATGGCCTTCATAATCCTTTCATCCACCGTATCCTTTGTGATGATGTGACGTATGACGACAGTTCTCGACACCTGTCCCTGACGCCAGATACGTGCATTAGTCTGCTGGTAGAGCTCTAGGCTCCAGGTAAGACCGAACCACACCAAGGTGGAACCACCTGCCTGCAGGTTGAGTCCGTGTCCCGCAGATGCAGGATGAATTAATCCTACGGGAATCCTTCCCTCATTCCATTTTGAAATACTGTTCTGTGTGTCGATTCGGCTGAAGGAAACTCCAATACTCCGCAGTCTCTCCTCTATCCTCTCCCTGTCGTGAATGAACCAATAAGCAACAAGAAGGGGTTTCCCGTTCTGTGCTTCGATTAGATCCTCAAGTGCATCCAGTTTCCTGTCGTGTACCTTTATCACCTCACCGCTGTCGCTGTAGACAGCACCATTAGAAAGCTGGGAGAGTTTCCCGCATAGGGAAGCAGCAGAGCTGGCAGTTACCTTACCCTCTGGAAGTCCCAGGACGAAGGTCTCTTTCAGACGGTCATAGACAGCTCTTTCCTCTTTGCTCATTGTCACTTCACATGGAGAGGAAATAAGCTCCGGCATCCTCAGAACATCGGTACACCTTATGGAGACAGTTATATCGGAAATTCTTTTATATATACTCTCCTCGGCACCGGGTAACGGTTTATACGAATACACAATCTCCCCGTTCCTTTTATCGGGACGGAAGTATGTATTCCTATACCCACCTATAAACCTTCCAAGTCTCTCCCCAAGATCCAGGAGCCTGTATTCTGCCCAGAGGTCCATAAGCCCATTGGGAGACGGAGTCCCTGTAAGTCCGACAATTCTCTTTACCTTTCCTCTCACCTTCAGCAGGGACTTAAACCTCTTTGTCTGGTGGTTCTTAAATGATGAGAGTTCATCCAGTACCAGCATGTCCCACTTCCAGGAGGATGCATAGTTCTCCACAAGCCACGGAACTACGTCCCTGTTGATAAGGTAGATATCTGCATCCTGGGCAAGGCCATACCTCCTCTGGGACTCTGTGCCGATACAAACGGAATACGTCAACCCCTTAAGGTGATCCCACTTTGCAATCTCATCAGCCCAGACGGAGGCTACCCTTATCGGACAGATAACAAGGACCCTGCTAACCTCAAACCTGTCGCGCAGCAGTTCCTCAATCGCCGTAAGGGTAATGACGGTCTTTCCACACCCGCAGTCCAGAAGAATGGCAGCCGCAGTATGCTTTACAATAAAAGAGGCTGCATACCTCTGATAATTATGAAGCTTAAACACCTGCCACCTCCCGTGCCTTTTGGAGAGAATCAACAACGCACACATTAAATCCCAGCTCTCTGAGCTCCTCTGCTCTTCTCTCCTGGAGAGGGCGCAGCCTCTCCCCCGGTCTCTTCACCTCAACAAAAGCTATGCGTCCACCCGGCCATAGACAGATCCTGTCGGGAGCCCCACTCCATCCGAGACTTATGAATTTGAGACAGAGTCCCCCTGTTTTCCTCACCGCTCGTATTAAATATTTCTCTACTTCTTTCTCACGCATGTTTTCTCCTTTCACCCCCTTGTGGTGGGGCTTCTCACACTGGTGGGGCACAAACTCCCTACCGTCTGGTGGCTGGTGTTTGTCTGCCCACCAGATCATAAAAAAAGACGCTCCCCATATCTGAAGAACGCCTTTCTGTTACAACAACTACAAGATTTCCCTATACGCGCATATTACGTATACGGAAACTCCTCTTTTTACTTTTTCACTGATTTTGTCCTATATAGAAATTCCTTAGTTGTTTGTAACAGGAATTGTCTTTTCTTTTAGAAGAATAAAAATATCCTGTTACAAGTCTGAGAAGTTGTAACACTTTTTAGGTAGGTTGTAACATGGGTTGTAACACTCTTTTATAGAGTCTCTGCTGACCGTACAGCTTGGTTCTCTCTGTTTCTGTACTACGCTCCCAGCCCTCGATGCGTGACATCATGGAGCGGATGGCATAGGATTCATTGCTCTTCAACGTTTCCTTCGGCATCCCCAGACACTCGCACCAGATTTCCATGTTACTTACGGTAGTACGTTTCACTGTTCCCTTCGCCATGGTGGGATCTTCTCCCCGTAGGAATTCACGCCGTGAATAGAGGTCCATTCCGGGCCAATTCTCCGGGAGGAGAGTATCAAGATACAGTCTTACAATTCCTTCTCTCTCATCTGTCTCCATAGCTGCACTCTGCTCACGCTTGGCCAGCTCTTCAAGTTCTGCAGAAAGGTAGAGGGTTTCTCCTTCCTTCACCATTTTGTAAGCCTCTGCCCAGATCTGGTTTACATCCTCCTGCGTTAAATGCCAGGGGTGATGCTCTCCTCTGCCGGGCGTGGTCACCACCCAATAACGACGGTTTCCCGTAACATCCCGGAGGAAGCCGTTCTCGGCGTTGGTCGTACCGAAGAATACACACTGGCGAGGGTGAGAAGTTACACGTCTTCCGAACGCCGCGCGGTACTTATCGTCCTGGCGCGAGACGAAGCTTTTCACCTTCTCAAGGTCTGCCTTCTTCATACCAGCCATCTCCCCTATCTCATGAATCCAGTACCCCTGGAGCTTTTCGGGGGCGGTTTTTCCGTCATTCATATCAGAGAGGGTTAAACTGTCAGAGAACCACTGCTGTGCAAGACGCGCAATAAGCGTGCTTTTTCCTATTCCCTGCGGACCGTTTAAGACGAGCATTGTGTCGAACTTTATCCCGGGCTCGTAGATACGGGCAACAGCAGCACAAAGCGTTTTCCTTGTGACAGCTCGGACATACGGATTATCTGCTGCTCCCAGATAATCAATGAGGAGGGTGTCCACTCTGGGGGTATTATCCCACTCCGGAAGCGTAGCGAAGTACTCCTTAATAGGGTGGTACTTCCTGTCATCACAGCACTTGGTGACAGCTGTTTCATAGTTCTGCCGGGAGAAGGACCCGTAGTTCTGATCTACATAACACATAAGCTGTGCATCATCCGCCTCACGCCAGAAGGTGGTTTCACTGTGATCCCAAGGCATGGGGCCGACCACCTCAAGGTTATCTGCAAGCTGGTTGAAGACGATGCGCTGCATAAAGGGGTCATGTGTCATGATCAGTCGTATATTATGAAGGCTATTCACAAGGCGGTTATTCCTATCATAGAGAAGCTGTGCTGTCCAATCCTCAAACTCGGCAGTAGCTGCCTCCTGCTTTTCCTTAAGGAGCTGACGTGTCACCTTCGGCTCTGTATTCACCCATTCAGCCATGCGCTGGAAACTTTTCTTTTCATCTTCATCAGGGAATCGGTGAATGCGTACAAGGTCAAAAGCATTACATTCTTTGTGGTATGCCGGATCCGTAGCATGATTGCTATAAGCAAACTTATCATCGTAGATAATGACTCCCGCAATAGAGGAAGACGGCCGGTACTTGTACCGCGAGGGAGAAACCTCCTCGTAGATATCTGAAAGGTACTCAGAGATAGCCTCCTGTATCGTTCCCACTGCCCTGCAGAAGGTTCCTACAATTCCATCCTTTGAGAGAGGGTCCTCAATAGCGGAGCCCTTCCTCTCATGAAGGGGCTGTTCTTTAAGGGTTCTTGGAAGGGTCGTCGGGTCCTTCCATGTGGGGTGGGCAGAGAGGAACTCATCGGGATCCAGAGGCTTTCCCTCCACCTCCCTGAAGATATATTCGCCATCTATTGGCGTAGTCGGCCAGAACATAAGCTGAGAAGGAAGGAACGAACACGGGTCGAACTGGTTAATACCGAGCTCAAAGGCGAAGAATCTTGTTATCGCTTGATACTCATCCGGGGTTATGTCCCTTGTAAGGGGGATGACCAGACGAAGTCTAGGAGCTTCAGGCGTATGCGAATGCGTCGAATAGATGAACGTGGAGTAAGGGGATGTGTATTCGTCGAGGAATGATTTCTTCGCATTGTCCACATCCAGGGTAAGCATTGAGCGAGATAAAACAGAAGTGGTCTTCCTCTCCCCATCCTTGAGCTCTCCTGCTACAAAGCCACCCTTATCCTTAGCTGCGGAGCGCCCTGCACTCTTCATGCGGTGATACTCCTCCACTGTCTCCCCTGTGCGGATAGGGATGGAGAGACGACTTCTTAGCTCTTCCCATGTGATTGTGGCGTTATTCCACTTCTTTGCCTTACGTGAATTTCCGTATGCAACTTTATACATATTGTTTCTCCTTTTAATCTTTCAGGTAATATCCGGGACACTCGTATCCATCTGCACGAAGCACAAGTCCGGGAGCCCACGAAGGGACTATAGTCATAAGAGATGAAATCTCCTCCACTGTGGTTTCTTTCGGGCATTCAACGATGCACTCGTCATGTACATGAGCCACAACACGGAAGGAGGAAAGCTTTTCCAAAGCACTACACAAGATATCTCTTGCAATGGCCTGCACACAGTTCTCCACGAGCTTTCCACCGAAGGTTTCAATACGTGCCCAGTGCTTAGTGAAGTCAGTTCCCATATAGGTAACAGATTCACCACCATATCTATTCTCCCCTATGCGTGGTTTTACATAGGAGAGGTGACGCCCCGAGGGTAGCGTAATGTAGAGCATCCCTCCTTGGTATTTAAATTCCAAGCCATGTGTACTTATGGTCGTTCTTTCCCTGATTGCGGTCTTTGCAGCTTTTTCTACAGAGTACCACAGCTTCACTATGTTCGGATTTGACGCCCTCCATGCCTCCACAAGCGGAGCAAGCTCCTCTTCCTTCATCCCCGCCTCAATAGCGCCCATGGCTTTGAGGGCACCGACTCCTCCGCCGTAGCCACAGGACAAAGTTGCCTGCTTCCCTTTCTGCCGAAGGTCACCGTTTATGCCGTGCTTCACTACAGGCACACCGAACATACGCGAAGCGGTCTCACAGTAAATATCACCGCCCTTAGCAAAGACATCCAATACCCACTGCTCTCCCGCAAGCCACGCCAGGACTCTCGCTTCGATAGCAGAGAAGTCCGCCACAATGAACTTATATCCCGGAGCGGGCACGAAGGCCGTCCTCACACACTCTGCAAGAACCTCGGGTATGGAGTCATAGAGAATGGAAAGAGCTTCATAGTTACCCTGTCTTACAAGAGCACGAGCACTATCGAGATCTGGAAGACTATTTCTAAAGAGGTTCTGGAGCTGAACAATGGCACCACTGTTGGAGACAACTCTACCGTTTGCAGTGAAGCGGTTCTTCGGCCCGGCATTTAGGATGTCATATGTTCTCAACTTTCTTTCTCCTTCTCGAATCGATCCTCTCCATACTATAGAAGGGATGTTCTGTCGCTTCCCCGGCTCTATGATTACGCCACCGTTCTTGAACCTTCATACCAGTCCGCCCAATGTATTGACGACCGTCTGTACCCGTCACTCGATATAATTTCCTTTCCATATTTTTAATCCTTTTTCCTTTGCCTCTCCCAAGGGAACCTTCTCCCCATCCGAGATAAAAACCATATGCTCAGCTGTTGCTGTTATTCCGTCCCAGGTGATTACTTCCCTATCTCCGCTATATACAACACCATCATGCTGCACCCACTTATTGCCGTCATAGACAAGGTCGGATAGGAGAACTTCCTCTATTGGCTTTTCAAGAATTTCATTCTGCTCCGTTTTTACGAGAACTGGTGTGCCCTCTGCAAGGCAGAACCTTCCAGACCTATTTGCTCCATAAAAACGAAACATTCCCCTGCACCTTCCATCAGAGCAAGCTGCAGTATCCATAGCCTGGTATTTCTTTACAGCTGACATTGCCAGTTGCTGGCGAAGAAGAAGTACACTCCTCATAGGCTCGGGGATGCCCTCAAGCTCAGCTGATATTTCTTTCTTTCCAAGCGAGTCCAGCTCCACTCCGTTCTCTTTCAGCCACTGCTGCATCTGGATTACAGATTGAGGATTACGCAACCCCGACAGGGACTGCATCTCCTCCTTGAGGTGGGTTTTGGAGAGTCTATCCAGCTCTATTGCATTCTCCACCATGGGAACATCAATTAAGATTCCCCTGTCATTTATCTTCTGGTCTTCCCAATACTCCTCCCATACCTTTTCAGGTACGGGATGAGCAGAGAGCTTATGGGCTATGGCCATCTCCACTTCGACATCGCGCTTGTTGTAACTTTTAAAGAGCTCCCACTTCTCGGCGTCGTGAACGGGGAGGTTCCTGTTGGAGTAGCCGTTCTTCGAGGTTGCCCTGTACGGCTTACAGAAGTAGGAGATGAGCGACTTTCCCTCTTCCATCTTCTGTTCGTCGAGCTCCAGGGCGCTTCCTGCCCCTTTGAGGTTCATCGGAAATCCCATATATCCCGCCCAGACCATATCACAGCGCCAGCCATGAGGGTCGAGGTATCTCTTCTTCTCTAATAGTCCCTTATCCCACAGAAAGCGCGAAAGGCACACCCTCTCAAACTGAGCGTTAAACGCCCACTTAGTGATTGTGTTGTCCTGGAGGGCGGAGACTATTTCGGAAGGGAGCTCCTCCCCTCCTTTCAAGTCATAAACGATAACTTCTTCATCATCTATGGCAACACCGAAGAGCAGAATCTCAAAAGACGGATCTTCTGCGTAGCGATAAACACCCGTCTTTGTCAGATCCGCCTCGGAATATGTTTCAATGTCGATATGTAATGCTTTCACACGTATCCCCTGTTAAATGAATTCCACTTTGTACTTTCCATGCTCGCCACATCCCAGCCCATAGCCTCGAGAGCGGTTGCTCTGTCATAGCTTTCAACATCCTGGGAGAAACGTGTGACCGCGTTAGAGAGTCCATACAGTGAAAGGTCTCCTCCCTCTATGAGGTACTTCATGATTCCGTCCTGCTCGGGAAGGGAGAGTCCGTATTCCTTACCGGTGAGTTCTACTACACTCTGGACACGTCCTGTTATCTTTGCTTCATGTGCGCCTTCAAGGGTTCTTATAATCATCTCCTGCTTTGCTTCATCAAATGCCGACCTTGCGATATCACGAAGCTTAAGAAGGAATGCCTTATCCTCAGCTTCCTGTGTCTCCTCGGTGTATAAGGCAAACCCGTCATCAAGTCCTTTTGCAGCGCGGCCGACATGGGTCTTACGCTCTCCGAGCGAGTTCACGATAAGGCCGTTTGTGCACTTGAGAGTGTAGACCAGCGGCTGTACAGATACCGCCCCGAGTCCCACTTCACTGTTTGATATCACAACTCCGAACTGCACGGCATCGCCTACACAGACAGCTTCACGGCGCGTATCCACTACCTTTATAAAGAGCCTCTGGCTTGTGACCTCTGCACTCATTACATGCATTCCCGCCACACCGGCAAAGAGAGGAAGCACCGCTGATGCCACCTCAAGATTATCGATGCGCCTGTAACGGTCTGATAGGAACGCCCTGGCAAATCCGTCAAGGGAGCGTATCATATAGCTTGTATCCTTCGTCTCCAGCCAGCTGTTGACGTTGTCCGAGAGAAGCTCGGGCTTCTCCTTCTGCATAAGGTCGTAGTACTTAGCGGGGATGGAAAGTGCCGAGCCTAGCTGACGGTGAAAGAGGTCCGTTGTAGAGAAGGAGGAAGAACCCATCTTCAAGGTCCTTCCGTCCTCTTCCAGTCTAAGTTCCCTTGACGGGCTTATATAATCCTTCTTTGATTCCTGCTGACGCTTGAGTTCAACAAGCACCTCTTTTAAATCTCTACCTGTCTTCATATTCGTCCTTCCTGTAAATTAGTTTTTTGATAGCGTTAAGGACTTCGAGTGCCCTCTTTCTATCTATTGGTTTTCGTTTCACGAGGTATTCGGCCCGGAGGACAAGGTCCTCGACTGCATCCATTACATCCTCGTGATGTTCCTGGAGCCTCTTTGTCTTCTCATCATCCGGCAGGCTCTCCCATGGGTCTCCGTCTGTGAAATACTCCTCCAGAAACTGGCGCACATCTGTGCCCATGTACTCCTCTACTGCGTCCAGTACATCGAACACGTTAAGAGGAGCAATTATTCTTCCGTCTAATAGTTCAAGTGTCATTCAACCTCCCCAGAAGGAAGGGGGACTGCTCCCCCTCCCAAGAGGCTCCTAGTCCAGGAAGTCTTCGTCTTCATCAGAGAAGTCATCCTCTGCACTGGAGTGACCGCCGAGGGGTGTGCCGTCCTTGATCTTCTGAAGATTGTTGAGCGAACATGCAATTCCCTTGCTGCCGGAGCTGTTGAAAGCGTAGAAGGAGATGGATGCGCGACCATACACCCCGCTGTAGACTTCCCTTCTCTCAAGAATAGGCTTACGTGATGCATCGACAATACCGGGAGCGTTCTGATTGTTTGCATTGATGAAATATGCTCCCGCATAAGCTTCATCACCGGGACGCTCGAGGTCTCCATCACGGAGCGGATTCTTGATAGTGTTGAATGCAGGCATTGACTTTCCATTACCTTTGAGCTTGCTCTCTCCATCTTCGTATGCAGCCTGAATTGCAGCCTTGATCTTCTCGATGCAGGGGTCACCCTTCTTGATGATGAGGGATACCGAATACTTGGGGGTGCCATCCTTTACAGCAGCCTTAGGCTCCCATACGTTTGCATAAGACCATCTGGTCTCGGGACTTGTGATTACTTTAGTTGGATTAATTTTAGCCATTTTACTTTTCCTCCACGAAATCATTTTTGGCGTTATTGATAGGCGGACGTTTATCG
>CAVACS010000062.1:9524-13001 GCA_963587105.1 Anaerovoracaceae bacterium
AGGACAGGCTTTCCCTCGGGTTTGATAACATATTTCCCGAGTACCTCCTGGAATTTCTTCTTGCCCATTTCCTTTTCCATATCAGTAAGGGGGACAAGTTTCCTCTGATATGGGTCAATACCGATTGCTGTAAGAGCCTCTGCCACAGCACCTTCATCCGTATACCTGCGGTTGGACTTTCCAGCCACGACCTTCCAGTCTTCCCACGCATAGCCGGAGAGAGCACGCTCTAAGGCATACTCCTTTACGTCTCCTGCCCAACTGACGAGGTCGTCGAGCTTGGATAGGATTACGTTCACTTCGTCATCCTCCAGGGTGTCGGGACGTGCAAAGTCATAGCGTGCAAGAGCGAGATTCTCCTCTGCTCTCTTACGGCAGACTGTCTTTGCCTTGCAGAAGCGGCACCATGTGCCGGAGGCATAGTCGCCTTCCCCATGAAGTGCCATTTCCCCTGCAGGCTTGAGGGTGTTCTCCGCCCAGGAGAGAAGAGAAGATGCCGTGAGGCTCCAGCGCGAGAAGTTATTGATTCTGGGCTGGTAGATAACAAGTGTGATACGGGATATATCGTAGAGAGGGCTGAAAGCTGTATACGCGCCCAAGGCATAACACTTCAGCTGTGCATTCTCCTCAGCCGATACCTCCACTCCCTTTCCGTACTTGAAATCCACGATGACAAGCTCATCCTTTCCAATAAGAAGTGCATCAGTCGTCCCGAAGGCTCCCTCAACGTACTCTTCTATCGAGACACGCTGTTCTATCGAGATGAACGGGTCCGGACAGGTCTTCTTGAGGTCCCCGTACAGTTCCACTACCATGTCTCGATATCCTTCGGCACACTCCTGCATCTCCTTGGTGTAGTAAGAGAGCTTGGGCTCCTCTACCGGAAGTCCCAGCTCCTTCTTCAGGAGGAACTCGCAGAGCGAGTGTGCATCCGTCCCTTCCTTTGTATAGTCCGAGCCTGTATCTTCCGGTCCCGCTTCTTCTCCGAGGATCAATGACGGCGGACACCTTATATAGCGCTCTGCCGCTGAGGGCGAAAAGCGTGCATGTTTCTCAGGCATCAGCAAGCTCCTTTGCGTCTTTGAGGAGAGACGAGAAGTCTTCCTTCTTCACATCTGAGAGCTTTACAGCACCGTACCTGGAGAGAAGAGCCTTCATCTCAGCTGTCTTCCCGCTCCTGCTTATCTCAGCAAGGAAGCCTCTCACCTCTTCAAAGGTAGGAGCTTTCTCTTCCTTCTGAGGGGCAGCATCTGATCCCTCGCCTGCAAGCTCCTTCACAAGCGCAGCAAGCTTCTCGAGAAGGTTTGATATTTCAATTAGCTGTTTCATACCTTCTCCCCCTTTATTGCCTTAACGAGGCGCTCGGACGTCGTCATCGGGTTTTCCATAATCTTCACGAAGATCCCGAGGTCCCTTGCGTATGCAATCTCGTCTGCCATGCCGTCTGTGATTCTGTTACCGAGAACCCAGATCTCGTCGCACTCCTTCAGGAGTTCTGTCCCCAGTTCAAGTGCCGTTTCCCTCTCAGAGTCCTCATTGAGAAACTGAGGAAATAAAAGATGCGGTGCCACCGGGATGAATCCCCTTTCGACTGCTATGCGGCATCCTTTTCTCGCAAGCTTGAGGTTGCGCTCCAGTTCTTTTGTGGCCGCAACCGGTTCTTTGTGTGTAGTCCTGTATGGACTTGAGATGTAAATCTTCTTCATCATTTACTCTTCTCCTGTTATTAGATTCGTAGGAAACTTCCCTTCGCCCGGGAGAATTGAAGTCCCTACACCTTCTGTCCACTGCAAGACCGTTTTGGCGGTATCGCCTATAAAAAAGTTGAAAAAGTTTTCCTCCCCCGTTCACCAGGAGAGGAAAGACTCTTATCTGTTATATATCTGTACCTTCTTCAGAGCGCCATCGAGGCGGTCACGCACCGAGTTCCGGCTGATTCCAAGCTCCTCCGAAATCTCGCGCTGATTG
This sequence comes from Anaerovoracaceae bacterium, assembly GCA_963587105.1. GTDB lineage: Bacteria > Spirochaetota > Spirochaetia > Sphaerochaetales > Sphaerochaetaceae > Ornithospirochaeta. The sequence continues at coordinate 11,493 of CAVACS010000062.1, forward strand.
AGCCCGTCGCGGTAATAAAGGATGAAGGCTACCCTCTGTTTTACTGTCATCAAAGCAAGGATCTCTCTCCTCGATTCCTCGCGGATAAAGATGGATTCGGGATTTTCTCCAATGTATGACTCGCGCCAGATGTATGCGTTACGGTAATAATTCTCATACGCATCCTCTGCATCCCTTGAGTGATCTCCGAGGTCGTCAGTCGTAAAGTCTCTACTCCCGAGTCTTCCGCCTTGACGCGTGTTCATAATGTTGTCCTCAATGCGGTGCTCACCTATGAGCGTAATAGCCACATGCCAGAGGAGCTTTTCGAGTGTACCGTCAGGGAGTTTTTTGGGACCACCGAGGAAGTGGTACTGGAACATCAGGCAGGACGGAATCCAGATGACTGTGCGGTTATCACCGTTGTCGTAAAGGGCATACCCGTTAGCGTAGAGAGTACAGTTTTCTGCCTCTGCAAGAACCTCAACGTTCTCTCTTAAATAGCGCGGTGTGGGTGACTTAGCAGCTCTCGTTGTGCCTTTAAGGAGGGAGAGCAACTCTCCCAGCGTCGTTTTGGCTGTAATTTTCATTTTTTGCCTCCGTTTTTCCCTTTCTGCGAGGGAAATGTGTTAAACTGGTCTGGTGGGACTCTGATGCGTTTCGCACCGGTTCCCCGGAGGCAAAAATTGCCCCCAGAAGCCTTTTTTCTGGGCCTCTGAGGTCAGTGAAATGTTTAATGAGTTAAAAGCACGTTCATAAATGAGTAAAATGGGAAAAATGGGTTAAAAGGAGACAAAGGTCATGAATACACGATTAAGAGGAAATACATTCATCGTTCTGTTACTCAGATCAGCCGGAAATGAACTCAGTGAGAGACAAGGTTGGGGAATAAAGAGTAACGGCATCACACGTTCAGCCTTGTTTGCAGATCTGCTCCGTTTGATAAATCCGGACTATAAGCCGGCTAAAGAGAAATCTTTGTCATCTTGTTTTTCAAAGTATCTACAAGGACAAATGCCATATAGCAAAACATACTTTCCTTTAGATTCATTAGAGTTTCAGATGGGGTTGGAGATGCGAATAAAAGAAGATTATTCAGCAGTCTTGGCCCAGATGGATGAGTTCTGCAAAAAATACCTATCACAAGCGGAACTTACACAAAGATATCTTGTCGGGGGAATTGTAGAGGCTATTCTGGAAGATGAGACGTTCGAAGGCTCGTTTGATGTTGGAGAGAGATGGGTAAACAAGGAAGAATTAGCCGAAGTTAAAGAGTTCTCTCTTCAGCCATTTCTTGTAAGCGTCTGGAATACTATTGTTTCCAACTATCACGATGTCAGAGAAGGTTCTGAAACATATCGAAAATGGACAAAGCATGAAGGAGACAAGACACCAGACACTATAACAACACAAATCGGCAGAGAAACTGCCATGAGGATAAAAGTCAGTGTTGTGCTCCCGGAAGTCCCTTCTCTTGAGGATTCTGAGCCGGATTTGGGCATAAAAAAAGGCCCGACCGAAAAGACAGCC
>CAVACS010000062.1:13011-13441 GCA_963587105.1 Anaerovoracaceae bacterium
TGAAAAATATGAAGCACCATACACTGATCCATTTACCGGAAGGCAGGTCATGGGGCAGTTTCATATAGAAGCAAGAGACCACAGCATTGCTGCAGGAATATTTAGTGGAACTGTAAATATGGGAAGCCAGGGAGATAAGGATGACTGATGAGTTAGTAAGTAAAACGGAACACACTTTAAATCCTGTATACAATATTAGCTCAACAAAAGGTATAGCTGCAGGAATCTTCAGTGGACATGTAACACAGGTAATCAACACGCCCTTTATATCCCATACCGCTGAATGGGCACAACTGAACACTCAAAGATATAATCTCTTTGTATTACAGGATGAGAGTTACAGTTCCGGCAGTTTTTCAATTACAACAATGGATGCCTTAAAACACACAAAACCAAATTTGAAGAAACAGTTCTCATCTCTTGGCTCTGA
>CAVACS010000063.1:0-10968 GCA_963587105.1 Anaerovoracaceae bacterium
TCAGCATACGATTGATCACGCCTGGAAGGATAAGAATATTTTTCTTATATTATGCGGGTCCAGTGTCAGCTTTATGCTTAATGATGTAATGGGATATAAGAGCCCGTTATATGGAAGAATCACGGGGAATATGGAAGTAAAGCCGTTTGATTATCTTGAAAGTGCAGAGTTCTTCCCTCTCTATAGTAAAACAGAGAAAGCCGTTATTTACGGAATCCTCGGCGGTGTTCCAAGATATCTGGAAGCTTTTTCTCCCGAAGTTTCATTAGAAGAAAACATAAGAAACAATCTCCTGATGGAGACAAGCTTTCTGAATGATGAGCCCGGGACTCTTCTGAGAATCGAGTTAAGAGAACCTGCTGTGTACAACTCCATTTTGATGGCCTTATCCAACGGCTGTAACAGGATCAGCGAGATAGCAGACAGAATCCATGAAGAAAAGAGCAAATGCAGCAAATACATACTGACTCTGCAGACACTGCGGCTTATTAAAAAGAGCATCCCGTGTACGGAGCCGCAAACGAGTAAAAAAGGGATTTATGAGATAACAGACAATTATTTCAGGTTCTGGTACCGCTTCATTTTTACAAACAAGAATTATTATTCAATGCTGGGCCCGGAACGTTCCGCCGAAGAAATAATGGAAAGTATAAATGACTATATGGGACCCGTCTTTGAAAAGATATGCCGGGAGTATCTTGTCCGTGCTGCAAAAGATAATAAGCTGCCGTTCGTTCCGTACAGGATCGGAAAGTGGTGGGGGAATAATCCAGTCATAAAAGCTCAGGATGATATCGACATACTTGCTCTGGACAAAAGCGGGAAGAAAGCACTCTTCTGTGAGTGTAAATTCCGCAACAAACCCATGGCGATGGAAGAATATGATGACCTCGTTACAGCTGCAGAAATGTTTAACGGCATAAAGGAGAAACATTTCATGTTCTTCAGCAAATCAGGCTTTACAGACGAGGTAAAGGAAAGGGCTCGGAAAGAAGGAACAACCTTACTTACTATTGATGACCTGTATTAGAAAGTTCCCTTGAAAAGCGGTTCAATTCCGATCAAATCATTCGGATATTGAATTCAATATCTGCAAAAAGGCCTTCGCCGTCCTTTTCTCCGGAGAGCTGAAATGCCCGCCTTCGTTCCATTCAAAAAAGCACCGGACACCCTCTCCTTCTATTATGTCACGGCACTCGATAATATCATCGGCAACACTCGCCATCGTCTTACTACGCGTCTTTGCCTCCCTGTCGCCGAGACTGAGATATACTCTCGTGGTCCTCACAGGGTTTTCTCTCATATATGCTGTAAAGCCGGGAAACCATACAGAAGGTGAAGCTGCAGCCACGCCCTTGAAAAGAGCGCTCTTCGTGGCACTCCATAGAGCAAAGAGAGCGGAGAGGGAGTATCCTCCGATGTAGTAGTTCTTAGTCCTGTCTGTGCACAGATCAAGGACATACTCAAGAGTGGCAGATGCACCGTCCCCGAATCCGGCAGAACCGAAAAGCGCCGGAGCTTTCCACGGGGAGAGATCTCTGTTCCAGTCATCGACAAGCACGGCAGCAAGACGGAAAGGAACAGCACTTCCCTTCCCGATTTCTTCCGCTTCAGCCTCAAGAAGCGACTTGTCATGGTCACCGACCATCTGGATCAGAATGTCATCCGCATCCCTGTCTCCGTATTCAAATATGGTCACAGCTGTGTCCTCCTGTCCGTCAGATGACAATCCCGTGAAGGTGATCGATTTCATGCTGGATGATCTCGGCGGTGAAGCCGGAGAATCTCCCTTCTGCCTTCCTGAATGAAGAGTCGAGGTACTCGACTTCGATTTCTCTGTATCGGATGCACTCCCGCTCTCCGGTAAGGGAGAGACAGCCCTCCCTTGCAGAATACTCTCCGCTCTTCCGGATGATGACAGGATTGATCATGACCAGAATGACAGGACCGTATGCGACGGCGATAATATTCTTCCTTGAGCCGATCATGTTCGCAGCCATGCCGACACACTTTTCACTGTTGGCTGCAAGCGTATCGACCAGATCGACGATCACTGCTCTGTCCGAGCGCGTTGCGTTCTCCGAAGGAAGAGAAAGAAAAGCCTCGTCATGAACTATCTCACGTACCATTGCTTTCAGAACTTTACTGTTACGGGAGCAGATTTAAACGACGAGAAGACGGCAGTTGCATTCCTGAAGTAGAAGACTTCTGTATTTCCGTCATCTGGATCGTACATGGCCTTCAAAGAAGGATAGGCATCGAGCATAGACACTCTCGCCTCTCTTCTGTCATCCTCGATAAGCTGGCCCGAAAGGCGGAGCCACTCGCCGTTCATAAAGGCACAGATCTCGGCCTTAGGATTTTCATGAAGCTGGTTCGAGACATCCTTCTTCTTCCCTGTCTGGATGTAAAGCCTGCCTTCAAAGATGTTCACAGTGCCGAACGGCCTTACTCTCGGCTGGTCACCTTCGACTGTTGCAAGATAATATGTTCCTGCGTCCTTAAGAAACTTCTCGACTCTTTCCATATTCACCTCTCTCTTTAGTGAAGCATACGCCTCCTGCGTGTGACTTCATTCTATCACCGGAGAAAGACTCCTGCTATCTGAAAAAAGAGAATGAAGGCACGAAAAAATCATCCTTACACGCCATAAAAATGATTCAAAACAAATCTACAGGCCTGACATGAAACTCTCTTACCGCAATAAAGAGGATAGTCATGGATAAAACAATTCCGCTCTTCATAGAAACGTTTCAGGAGAACAGACTCAAGACTGAATTCGTATCCAGCCTGGAGAGCTGCTCCTTCATTGTGTACAAATTCAGAATAGAAGCCGCAGGACGGACAGGATAAGTGCAGATTTGGGTGACAGGCTCGGATAGAGGCCGCAGGTTTCCTACGATAATGATGAGGAAATCTTCTCTGTATATATCAAGCGCACGGACAACAGTGTGCTGAATTATGACGGCTCTCTGAAAAAGAAGAAGCACAGAGACTTCATTCATCCATTTCCTCCCGGAAAAACCGAAGACAGTGAGGATGTCGTACTTGATCTGGCAGATTTCAACAGCATTCTTATCAACTGATATTCCGAGTTCGGAAGAAAAAAACTCCTTTCTTCAATCATAAGTCAGTACTGTAAGAAGATGGATATGTATCTTGTCGATATCGTCAACACGGGAATCTTTGATGAATCCCGGCTCTCTTCCTTGAGAGGAAATATCTCTCCCGTGTCAAATGCATCATCTCGTTCAAGGACGACGACGCCTAGACAAGCCGTGCCCTTTTCAAAGACGAAAGCACACTCACCCTCTTCTACCCGGAAGATGCGCCGGTCTCGATTCCATCCTCCATGGATATGACGATGGTTCAGTACTATCGGCGCTAAGGACAGAAGGAATATCCTCTCTGCAATTTCTCAAAGAGTAAAGCTGTAACCGGAGAGTACGGTGGCATATTATTATCACAGGCGTAAAGTGCACGTTCTGCTTTGGAAGAACATGAAAGGTTTTAGCGTATGATCAAACGCACTCTCCTGTCACGTTCTCTCCTTATCGGCAGCTCCGGTTGTACTTCAGATCAAAGAATGAGGAGAAAGGACACTGCGATCCGTCATTTGGATCATCATCCGGAAAGTCGTTTTCATTCAGATTCTGCATGCGGAGAAAGGGACTCAGCGGGCGAAGAAAATCATTGTGACATGTAGAAGCTCCCTGCCTCTTCGCTGTACCATTGTACCATGTCGGACTGGAATGATTTATTTACATATACTCTTCTCAGCAGGGGAAAAGAATTATTCGATAGCGGAATGGTAACAGGTTACAAAGAAAGGAAGGGTACCCACACTGCCTTTGTCAGAGACAACAGCGGAAAGTTCACCGCAACGGCAGTGATGAAAGGGAATGTACTTGAGGAAGTGTCCTGCACATGTTCCTACCATAAAACGAAGAAATACTGCAAGCATATCGCAGCCCTCCTCTTCAGAGTCGAGAAGAAGATCGGAGATATCATAAGTAGTGAGGAGAATCCGGACTCTTCTCAGGATAAGAAGAAGGAGCTCTATCAGAAGCTTGAATACAATGATGACGGAAAACCCCGCTTCCTTTCATTCGGAACATCCCTTGACGTGTACAGACCGGGTGCGGAAGCACTTGCAGCGGCTAAGAGGATCATCAAGCAGGGAAACGTCTATCAGGAAAAGACCGAACTGGAGATACAGCAGGGTGAACCTGTTCTCATCTACAGCGTCGTCGTACGGGTTGACTATCGGGAATCAGCGAGGGTCACCATCGTCCTCACCCACACGGGAATAAAGGAAATCAGCTGTCGTGACAACAAATCCTACAGCGAGAGGAAACTCTCCGTACTCTGCGACAGAAGGCAGGACAGAAACGGGATCATCGAGCTGTGCTGTCATAAGACTGCAGCTCTTCTCTCATTCATAAAATATATGGAGAAGAACAGGGACACTATAGATTTTACAGACAACAATGCCTCCCTCTTCATAGACGACTTCAGAAATGATCATAAGGAATACACCTTTCCCGAGGATGAGGAGGAACCTGTAATCGACATAGAGCCCGAGATTAACGACAAGGACCTCGTCCTCCACGTCGCAGCCGGCAACGGGACAGTATATAAGGTGAGTGACATCGACGACTTCTATGACCACTGGATAGACAGGGATTTTTACAAGCTCTACATGAGCTACGGCGTCGACTTTTCGAAGGGAGTTCTCTCCGAGAGAGGACAAAAGGTCATGGACCTTATACGGGCAACCGGTAATTACTGTTATATCAACAACAGACAGAATTATTCTGATTCCATCTATCTCTACGACACTCTTCCCTATACAAAGGTTCTCGATGATTTCTACGAGATCATGAAAGGCACGACTGTTGTCTACAAGGGAAAGCCGCTTCAGGGCTTCCGGGATACCGATCCGACCTTCAACATGAAGATAAAGGAGATAAGAGAGGGGGACAAAGCCGAAGGGATCTACGTCTCGGGAGAGATTTCCGGCCGCTGGAGAACCGCAGAATACATATACTGGATTCAGGACGGATGGTTCAACAGAACCCCGGCGTCGAAGCTCGGGCCGGCGGAGAGCCTGATAAAGACGGCGGACAGCCGCGGACACTTTTCGTTTATTGTGGGACTGGAAAATATCGACAACTTCTACCGCCGCATCCTTCCCTCTCTCAAGCGCTACGGAGACGTCGAAGACGAGGCAGAGCCCGCTTTCGAAGCTCTCCTCATGGATGTTCCCGAACCCGTCTTCTACGTCGACTGCGATAATAAGTGGATCATATGCATGGCTGTCTTTCTCTTCGAGGGAAAAGAAGAGCAGGTCTATCCGCGTGACGGGCATCATATTACCGATGTACGGAATGAAAATGAAAAACTCCGTCCCTTCGGAGATGACCTGGCGTCAGAACTCGCAAAGATATTCCCCGACCACTACTCATGGGAAGGCTACTGGCTGGTTCAGAACAATGAGGATGAGGCTTATGACTTCCTGAAGAGGGGACTGGGAATGCTCAAGCAGCTGGGAGAAGTCCGCATCACCGACAGCGTGAAGAATATGACAGTAAGGAAGATGCCCAAGATCACAAGCTTCTTCGACATCGATGAAAACAACTCCTCTGTGCTTGACCTCTCCCTTGATCTCCAGGGCTTCACGATAGAGGAGCTGAGTGAGATTCTCCGCTCCTACAGTGAAAACAAAAAATACCACAGGCTGGAGAACGGAGATTTCATCTCATTCGGCGGTGTCAATCTCGATTCTCTCTCCGCACTCTTCTCATCCTCCGGAATCAGCTTGAAGAATTATGTCGACGGCAAGATGCACATTCCTCTCTACAGAGCTCTCTATCTCGACCAGATATTGAAAGAGCAGAGAGGAATATCATACACAGGAGGAGAGAGGTTCAGAAAACTCATCGACGAGTTCAATACGACAGGAGATGCCGAATATGAGGTTCCGTCCTCTCTCGAGAGTGTCATGCGCTCCTATCAGAAGGATGGATACAGATGGCTGAGGATGCTATTCGGGTACGGATTCGGGGGAATTCTCGCCGACGATATGGGACTGGGAAAGACAGTCCAGGCCCTCGCGCTGCTGCAGTCTCTCAAGGATGAGGGAGAGAGCGTCTCCGCCCTCATAGTCTCCCCCGCTTCCCTTGTATACAACTGGAAAGCGGAATGCAGGAAGTTCACACCTTCTCTCAAGGCTGTCGCTGTCACAGGAACGGCAGCCGAGAGAAAGGCCGTCATCAACAACCATGACTCATACGATATCCTGATAACATCCTATGATCTTCTGAAACGCGACATACTCCTCTATGACGACATTGTTTTCAATGTCGAGATAATAGATGAGGCGCAGTTCATCAAGAATCACAACACCGCCGCGGCGAAGTCGGTGAAGGCTGTGAAAAGCTCACACCGTCTCGCTCTGACGGGGACGCCCATCGAGAACAGACTCTCAGAGCTCTGGTCGATCTTCGAGTTCCTGATGCCCGGATTCCTCTTTTCCCAGGAGAAGTTCAGGACGAACTTCTCCTCACCCATCGAGAAAAACGGAGACATGGAAGCTGCAGAAAAACTCAAGAAGCTCACAGGCCCCTTTATCCTCAGGCGCCTCAAGACCGACGTCCTCAAGGATCTCCCGGATAAGATAGAGGAGACAAGAATGACACCTCTTGAGGGCGAGCAGAAGAAGCTCTACACTGCCGAGGTCGCAAGGGCGAAGGGAATGCTTAAGAAAAGCCGCAACTACAACGAACAGAAGATCGAGATTCTCGCAGAACTCATGAAGATCCGCCAGATATGCTGTGATCCCTCCCTCGTATTCGAAGACTACAAGGGTTCCTCGTCAAAGCGTGAGGCCGTAATGGATCTTGTAGAGTCGGCAATCGACGGCGGACACAGAATACTTCTCTTCTCGCAGTTCACTTCGATGCTCGAACTTTTGGAGAAGGACTTCAGCGAGAAGAAAATAGAATACTACAAGATCACAGGATCGACAGAAAAGGCGAAGAGACTCGAGCTCGTCGACTCCTTCAACAAGGGAACGACACCTCTCTTTCTGATCTCACTCAAGGCGGGAGGAACGGGCCTCAATCTCACCGGTGCCGATATCGTAATACACTACGATCCCTGGTGGAATACAGCAGCCCAGGACCAGGCAACCGACAGAGCCCACAGAATAGGACAGACAAAACGCGTCACAGTCTACCGCATGATAGCCGGAAACACGATAGAGGAGAAGATAATGCTTCTTCAGGAGACGAAGAAGCATCTTGCAGACGAAATAGTCTCGACGGAGAATCTCTCGCTTTCATCGCTTTCGAAGGATGATCTCATGGAGCTTCTCTCGATATCTGAAATGTAGCTGCCGCTCAGGAGAGGGTGTCGCGCACCCTCATAAGCGTATAGCCGAGAAGATTACGGCCCCGCCACTGTGTTCTGTCGAACCTTGCGGGGTCGTCAATCGAGAGTCCTATCCCCCAGATACGGTCTCTGACGGCACACTCTGCAAGGATGCTGTCGCCGGTGGAGAGGAGAAGAGCGGCATTGTCCGGGTTCTGGCTGAACTTTGCCCTGAGGCCTTCGTAGACGACGCTCTCCCTCACACTGCTCCATTTCCTGTCATCATAGGGGGAGACAAGCCGGCCGTAAGCCTTGATCCGGGAAGGATCGTCGGTCGATAGAATCTTTCGGGCCGTCTTCATGTCGCCGAAGAGGACGGCCTTACTGTACATCATGTACTGCTCTACGGACGAGAAGACTCTGCCGTCAAGCGTAAATCGCGAGAGATACCAGTTGCTGAAGACTCCGTTCTCCTCATCCGGATTATGAAAGCATACGATATTCATACATTCCCCGCTTATGGCTACTTTCCGTTTCTGGAGAACCACCTCTTCCCCCAGATGAAGAATGTCGGGGTGCTCGAGTAGAGAAAGGTGTTCTCGTAGACTGCTGCAGCAAGTTCTTCAATGGAAAACCAGGTGTAATAAGGCGGAAGATTTGAAAGAAGCTTCTCTGATTCTTCTTTGTCACTCATTTTCCTGAAGAACTCTCTTGTATCCTTGTTCCTTTTCATCAGGCGTCCGAGGTACTCCCCCGCCTTCTTGAACTTGCGTTTCTTGTAATAGAGGACGGCAAGGGGAAGAAGCATCTGGGTCTCGTCGGCATTCTCGTATTTATTGTGGAGAGCCTGTGCGCTCTTCTCATCCTCCCTGAATGCGTAGATGCTCATAAGGACGAATCTTATTCCGAGGTTGTCTGCCTTATTGAGCTTTATAAGCTCCTCACCTTCCCCGGCAGCGGCTGTGAACATACCGCATTCAACGAGAGTATCCATATACTTCTGTCTCACGCGCATGTACGGCCGTGTATCAAGAATGCCCCAGAAACTGCCGACGTCGTGCTGGAGATGATTCTGCATACTCTTCTCACCGGAAATCTTCGAAATGAGTGCGGAAAGTGCATCGAGAAGCTCATCGGCATCGTCGCCCTTCTCGGCCAGGATTATCTTCATCTGCACATCCGGATTCTCGGGCTCTATGGCGAGCGCCTTCTTCAATGCATCCATGTGCTCCTCTTTCGTCTCCGCATTATCGGCTTCCTCGAGGTAGTCATAGACTGTCTTCTCCACGTCTTCGTTCCCGAGTGAGGCATTGTACTCCTTAGTGAAAGAAGCAATGAGTCTTTCAATATCCGTCTCACTCTTGATCTCGCCGCTGTGCTGGTCGAGATATTCGTCCATCATTTTCATCGCTTTTTCTGTAGATATCATAAATCAAAATCCTTGTTATCTTTCCGTCTGGTGGAGATTGTATCATAACGGAAACACGAAAAAAAGGAGATGTATCAGGTTTTTACATACCTTCCGCTTCTGATACCATCATAAAGAAAGGTCCCCGCAGTCTCTTATATGATGAGGCGGAAGGAAGCTCTGAAGGCGAAGATTCTCCTCTCCGGAATGTCGGACGCCGGAGAGGATCTTAAGTATTACGGCCTTTTCTCCGCATCCCCCCTCTCTCCGCTTCAACATCGACAACAATTCTCCTGATAAGGCTGCGGAGAGGATAATCGAAGAGTTCTCCCTCATTTCAGAATAAGAATCAACTTCGTTCTCAATTCATATTGACTGAATGCGGTGAATCAATATAATTACCTTTGTTAATTATCTTAGTTAATCAAAGGAAGAGAAATGACAATAGAGAATATCAAACGTGTAATGGATGCCTTCTACCGGGCAAAGCGCATCGTCGGCATGCTCCCTCCACTTCCAGAGGGAATATCGCCGATGTATATACGTTATCTCGACGTAATCTGCAGGATCGAAAAAGATAAGGGCTCCGTGAAGGTTTCAGATATAGGAAGCGCACTCGGCGTGCAGAGACCGGGAGTGACAAGGACCGTGGGAGAGATGGAGAATGAAGGCCTTCTTCTGAAGAGACAGTCGAAGGAGGACGGACGTGTGACGTTCGTCGAAATAACACCGTCCGGCAGGGAGCTCTCGAAGAAGTACAATGAAGAGGTCTTTCTCTCGATAGCGGACGCACTGGAGCCTGTCAGCGACGAGGATGTGGAGTCTCTCATAGAAACGACTGGAAAGTTCTATGCCGCCCTCTCTTCAATGAGGAGGGAAAAATGAAAAGCAGTACTCTCGATTTCACAGAGGGAAGCATCTTCAGAAAGATGCTCCGCTTCATGATTCCTGTCCTTCTTGCTCTGGTGCTTCAGGCGGCATACGGGGCTGTCGACCTTCTCGTTGTCGGACGCTTCGGCACGACGGCGGGTCTCTCGGGTGTTTCGACAGGAAGCCAGGTACTCAATCTCGTAACCTTTGTCATAACACAGCTTGCAATGGGAATCACGGTGCTCATCGCCCGTTATCTCGGGGAGAAGAGAAGCTCGGACATCGGTCCTGTCATCGGGGGCAGCGTGGTGGTCTTTACCGTGATATCTGCAGTCCTCTTTGTCGTGATGGTCGTCTTCGCACGCCCGATCGCAATTCTGATGCAGGCCCCGGAGGAGGCTGTGGAGAAGACTGCAGAGTATGTCAGAATATGCGGCGGCGGCATATTCTTCATAGTCGCCTACAATCTGCTTTCGGCCGTTTTCAGGGGACTCGGGGACAGCCGCTCCCCTCTCATCTTCGTTGCCGTGGCATGCCTCGTCAATATCATAGGGGACCTTCTTCTCGTTGCCGTCTTCCATCTCGATACTGCGGGAGCCGCCATTGCAACGGTAGCCGCGCAGGCGCTCAGCGTAGTCTTTGCACTCGTTCTTCTCAAAAAACGCGGGGTGCCGTTCAAAATAACAAAGAAGGACTTCAGTTTCAACAAAGCTGCCGCTCTCTCGATGAAAATCGGACTTCCGCTTGCGCTGCAGGAGGCTCTGACGCAACTGTCGTTCCTCGCACTCTGTGCATTTGTCAACAGACTCGGACTCGCGGCATCCTCAGGCTATGGAGTCGCGTGCAAGATAGTCAACTTCGCAATGCTCGTTCCGAGCGCATTGATGCAGTCGATGGCGTCTTTCGTGTCGCAGAACATCGGAGCCGGAAAAGAAGAGCGGGCGAAGAGGTCTATGCTGACGGGAATCGTCATCGGAGTCGTGATCGGCGCTCTTGTCTTCGTCCTCGTTCTCTTCAGAGGCGATCTTCTCACTTCTCTCTTCTCGACTGACAGGGAGGTCATTGCCTGCGGCTTTGATTATCTCAAAGGCTTTGCTCCCGAAACGATAGTCACGGCCGTTCTCTTCAGCATGGTCGGCTATTTCAACGGCAGCAACCACACCGTCTGGGTTATGATACAGGGGCTCGTGCAGACGCTCCTTGTACGTCTTCCTCTTGCCTGGGTGATGAGTATACAGCCGGATGCAAGCCTCACGGCCATAGGGCTCTCGGCCCCTATAGCAACTACAGCCGGCATCATCCTCAACGTCTGTTTC
>CAVACS010000063.1:10978-13355 GCA_963587105.1 Anaerovoracaceae bacterium
TCCATCTACAGAGGAATAAGAAGAATAAGAAGCTCTGATTCAGAGGCGGCTCTTTATGTAGGCAATACTGATTCTCTCCTGTTCGAGGCGGCTTTTCTCAGGATTTTCCCTCAGCATGGTGAGTGTTTCCATTTCCGCCGGAGTCAGAAGGGAGTCGTAGGCGGATGCCGCCTTTCTTCCTCTTACGGCATAAGAGATGTGATCAAGATAGGTTTTTGTATCCATGAGAAAGGATTTAACCGAAGGAAAGCTGGACCTCCTGACTTTAGGACTTCATGCAGGGTAGCCGCATGAATAAACCCCGTTCCTGCATAGAGAAACGAGGTTTCAAAGTGGCTGGAAAAAAATAAAATTTGTCCGCTTTAATCGAGCTCTTTCAGTTGGTCCAGAAGATCGAGTTTTGTTATTGCACGGAATCGGGTCTGCGTCATTTCCGTTTCGAGTCTTCGGAATCCGAGCTTATCTATCACAGTAATAAAGTCCTCACTCAGGTTCGTCGGAGTAATAATCACTTTCGGCATCTCACCAGAAACGACAGCAAGAGGTTCTCTGATGCACTCCATTATCCTGGCTGCACTCATCTCGATCTTGTGTTCGGTTTTCAGATAGTACTGCAGGTAACGAATCATACAGAGAGCGAGGTAGCAGAGTATGAAGTGTCCGTAGATGTGGTCATCCGTCCATACATAAACAGGTCTCGCCTCGAGGTCGGTCTTGAGAATGCGGAAACAGTCCTCGATCTTCCACTGTGTTTTGTACATGGAGAATACCTCTTCTGACGGCAGGTCGGGGTTGTCGGTTACTACTGCATATAAACCATCCCATTGAGCTTCTTCCTGTATCCTTTTCTCATCAATACCGGTAACCTTAAGTTCATCCTTGAACTCAATATACTTGTTAGAGCCATACTTTACAGCCTGGGCTGCAGATCCGTTTTCAATCTTCTTTCTTACCTTTTCAACAGCTCTTTCCCTGTCGTGCGCATCCTTCGCTGCACGCTTTGCACTATAGGATACATGAAGCTTTGCATTTATCGTAACCGTCTTGTACTTCGGTGCTCTTCCTTTTTTCTTCTGAGCTTTTCTTTCCTCTTCGACTTTCTTTCTCTCTTCTTCGGTGAGCTCTATCTTTGCCTCTATCGTTGTATCAAGAACTTTAGTAGCATAGATTATCTCACCGTTCTCGTCTGTCTTTATCTCCTGCCAGTCACCTTCGAGACACTTCTTCTTCAATTCATCGGATGCCTTCTTAAGTGTATAACTGATGAGAAAATGCTGGTCATTGGACGTCAGAAACACAAGATTCTCCTTGCTGTTCATCCCTCTGTCGGCTATTACGGTAATCTTCTCGAAGCCGTAAAGCTCCTTGAGAGTGTCGACTGAATCCTGTAGAGTGTTCTGATCCATGGTGTTACCGGGGAAAAGACGCATTGTTACCGGAATGCCGTTGCTGTCTATCAATAACCCCATTACCACTATAACTTCGTTATGCTTGTTCTCCTTGCTGTACCCGAAGAGCCGGAACTGTCCCTCCTTCTGGCTCTCGAAGTAGTAATTGGTAACATCATAGCTGACTGTCCTGAGGTCCCTCTTTGTATTCTTCTCGAAGAACTTCGACAGATGTTTGATGATGTCGTCCTTACATGCATAGAGAACATCCAGAACGGAATAGAGTACATCCATCGAGATTGTCTTCATCCCGGCCTTGCCTTTCTGCTGCGCAGAAGCACCCCGTATGCTTGCCGGAGTACCGAGCCGGATAGCCAGAAGATTATAGATGGCAACAATCAATGCTTCCCTGTTCTTGCTTTTTGCCATGCACTTATTAAAGAATGTATCAAGGCTCATCTCCTCCCAGAGCCATTTCACTATCATATGACCGAAGTAGAAGGATGCTCTCTGGTCAGAGGACGTATTGATTATTCTGGGCCTGGTTGTCAGTGTGATTGTCTTATCCTTCCTGGCCTCTTCTCGTTCCTTCTGAATATCGGCCTTGAGGTTCTCGAGAAAATCAGGGTTCTTCTCCTGAAGAGCTTTCAGACTGCCGTAGCTTTTGACAACATATTCCCTCTTCTTCTTTGTCAACGGATCTCTGACTGCCTCCTTGAGTACCACATGCTCATAACCCTTCGGCCCTGTAAGTGAAACGTACATATCTGACCTCCGAATATAGTCTAGCACGATATCTATATATTGTAAAGTGGTTGGTCGTTGTTGGTCGAACATATTTTGACGATTTTGACGGCAATCAAAAGCCCCGGATTTCTAGGCTCCGGGGCAAGTTAAACAAGTTATACAGTTAAGTCAAAGTGCTAAAGTCGGGAGGCCAGTGAAACACCCATCTTATTGAAGGTATTCATTGTCTTTCTGGTAGCATT
>CAVACS010000064.1:0-3980 GCA_963587105.1 Anaerovoracaceae bacterium
CCTGCCATTGTCGGAATCCCCATGAAGAAGGAGAATTCCGCTGCAGTTGTCCGGTCGAAGCCGAGAATGAGCGCTCCCATTATTGTGGCTCCTGAGCGGGAGGTGCCTGGGACAAGGGATAGAACCTGGAAAAGACCGGTGTAGAGTGCAAGTCTGATTGTTATATCATCGGTAGATTCTGTTATCGGCTGTTTAGTCTTATTGATTTTCTCGATGATAATGAAGAGTATACCGTATGTTATAAGCGCCAGAGCTATGACGAGAGGTGTGTGGAGATGCTCCTCCATCCAGTCGTCCGCAAGGATACCGACAATTCCCGACGGGATGATTGCAACAATAGTCTTGAGCCATAGGGAGAGGGTGTCTCTCTTGAAAGTCAGTCTGTTGTCTTTTTTTGTTACGGGCCAGAGCTTATGCCAGTAGAGAATCACCACCGCAAGAATAGCACCCAGCTGGATGACAACGAAGAACATGCTCTTGAATTCCGGTGAGGCGTCTAGTGTAAGGACATTGTCCAGGAGGATCATATGTCCTGTGCTCGAAATCGGAAGCCATTCCGTGATTCCTTCGATTATTCCAAGTGCTATTACTATCAGTATCTGCGTGAGTGTCAGTGTCATTCCCTTTCCTCTGTCGTTTTGTACTTGATGATAATATCAGTTTTTGTTGCCCTTGTACTATGGTTTGGTAGATAATCTCTCCTATGGTGGATATTCAGTCTATTGATTGCAATACATGGCGCTTTACTGATGGTGATGTTTCCTTCTTTCTTCTGAGGGGGACAGAGAAGGCTGTTTTCATTGACGGAGGCTGGAGACATAACGATCTTCATTCTCTGGCGGGGCATTTAACGGGGGACCTCGACCTCAGTCTTGTTAATACTTCGTGTGTTTCAGAGCTTCTGGGGGGTAACGATGAGTTTTCACGTTTTTATATGTGTCCGTCGGATGGTTTCATTTATCATAACATGCTTGATAAAGTCGGCATAATCAAACCGTTATTCGACGGCGACGTCATTGATCTGGGAGACAGGATGCTGGAGATAATATCTTTTCCGGGAATCACGCCCGGGTCTGTTGTCGTACTTGACTATCTTTCGGGTGCAGTATTCGGAGGATTGTCTCTTACGGACGCTGTTATCGACATGACGGCCGGTTATTCTGATATCCACGCATATCTGATGTCGGTAAAGAGGATGGATAAATACCGCACAAAATATGATGTAATCTATCCTGCCGTGGGGAGAGGGGAGGTAAGTCCCTCTCTTCTTTCCCGCCTTGAAAAGACAGCGCAGGGTATTATCCGCAGCGAGATAACAGGGGAGGAGAAGGACGGCAGGACAATCTATAGTGACGGTTTCGTGACTTTTTCTCTCCCTAGAGGAGGTGAAGAATGACAAGAGGAGACAAAGCTAAGGAAAACTTCCTCAAAGGTTATAACTGCACACAGGCTGTGCTCCTTTCGTTTGATGACGTCATCGATCCGGAGAGGCTCTCCATTCTCATGACCGGCACAAGCTGCTTCGGCGGGGGTATGGGGAGACTCAGGGAGGTATGCGGTACAGTATCGGGAATGTTCATCGTTCTCTCCTGTTTCTACGGCTACAGCGGTCCGGAAGAGAACGAAAAGAAGCCTGTTCTCTATTCGTATATACAGGAACTTGCAAGACGTTTTGAAGAGAAGACAGGCTCTATTGTATGCAGAGAGCTTCTCGGCCTTGACCACAAGAGAGATACTCCTGTTCCCGATGAAAGGGATCATGCATACTATTCAAAGCGTCCGTGCCCGGAACTGTGCAAGCTTGCATCCGGGATAGTAGAGGAGTTCCTTGTCGAGAAGGGGGTTATCTCGACACGGTCAGTATGAATGACCTGTTATTTCTCGAGAAGTTCTTCCATTCTCGTGCAGAGTGCTTTTGAAAGCTTCAGGATGGTTTCTCCCGAGGCTTTGTTAATATCCTTCTGCCTCTGCTCGTACTGCTGGATTGTGCGGACGGGAACACCGGAAAGAGAGGAGAGTTCCTTCTGGCTTATGCCTACGTTCTGCCTTATTCTCTTGAGTTTTGTTTCCTTTATCCGTTCATTTCTGATTCTTTCCATTATCTCTACCAGTTGAGAGAGATCCATCTCATGGTACGGATAATAAAGGTTTCTGATTTCATTGATCGGGATTGATTCATCTATTTCGTCAAAACTGAGGGATGTGTACCACTGATAGTATGCAAGACTCCATCCCGTCCAGTATTCCTCAGATCGTCCTGAGTCTTTCTCTTTTGTTTCTTCCGTCTCTATTACGCCGTAACCGCTGTATGAGAGTACATCCAGCACGAGCTCTTTTCCCGAGCGTCCGAGTATCGTATTCGTCTCCCCTCTTGAGAACGATAAAGATACTGGAGAGGAGAGAAAGAGTGTCCATATTGTATCAATCGGGTAGGCGAGGGTGTTCACAGAATAATCAAGGAATGTTCCGAGATGACGCTGAGCCCAGAACAGTAAGCTTTTATCGTAAGCGCGGATCATCTCTCTTCATCTCCTTATCAAGTATTTCCGTTATGTAGATATCGCCTTTGACTCTGCGGTTCTTTTCGCTTTCGAAATAGTCCCTGCGTGCCGCCCTGAGCCTGAACGTCTTCTTAGGATACCATTCGTGCCATTTTGCCTCCTCTATTGAGAGAAATTCAATGGCGCTGAAACTCCTCCGGCTTTTGAGTACGAACTGCTCGCCGAGCCTGCCGAGTTTCATGGCAGAGCACAGTACACGATAGGGAATGACTCCGTTTATAAAGTCCGAAGCAAAGGAGAAATAGCTGTCATCAGCTCTGTATCCGATCAGGATGTCATAGTCTTTATAGTTCAGGTTGAAGTTTTTCCCGAGATATTCCTTCGCTTCCTTTGCAAGCAGTGTGTCGTCGTCGAAAATTCTGTTCTCGAGAAGGATAGTCAGCCATTCAAGAGTTGAATATCCCTCTGTGAGGTTGAGAACCGAGAGGCCGTCAAGTTCTATGTAATACTTGTTGGCATAACCGTTACGGCCTTCCCGGACTCCCCATTCCTTCGCCATATTCAAGGTTTCCGTACAATAGAAACCGCTCCCGAAGTCATTATGTACATTTCCCAGACCCCAGGCCGGTGTCGTGACAGCGTGATCAGAGCCATGATAGATAATCTTTTTCATGCCTTCATTATACTCCTTTGGGAGTAGTAATTCAAGAAAAGGACTCAGATCTGACATTTCAGGGAAGGTGTTTCAAAAACAAGAATGCGTTGGCAGATACCCGCCTTTTTCCTCCCCGGGGAGTGCAGAGATGGCTCAATCAAGTGCGACAGCTTCACCGCTTCTTAGATAGAAGATGTATGTTTCTATCCTTCTTTCGGGGTAGATAGTCGAGAGGGCATGTCTGTAATAGCCAAGCTGAGCTCTGTGTCGCTTTGGTGCTTTGATGCTGTCCGTTTTGTAGTCGACGACGATTATCTTTTCCTTCGAGACGCACATGAGGTCGATGATACCTTCGACAACCGTATCGTCGTCCCTGATGTAGAATTCCTTTTCCGGGTAGAGTGTATAACCTTCAAGCTGCTTTCTGAAATCCGAATTGAGGAAGTTATCTCTGAGAGAAAAGGCACTCTCGATTATCTCTCTATGGCGGCTGTCATCTTTGAAGAATATTGATGTGTCAGTCTCAAGGCCGAGGACGGCATTTTCGAGAAGGAGATGGACAAGCGTTCCGAATGTGGTGATCCGCTTCTCCTTTTCAGCCTTAATTTCTTCATCAGTAAGACATTCAGCATATTGTGTCTTAGAGAGGATCCTGTCAGCTTCTATCTCGGGAAGCGGTATGATTTCATCCGGTCTAACGGGATCTTCCCTGATGAGAGTAGTGACACCGACCTTCTTTTTCACTTCTTCTGTTTTCTGCTCTTCGGGAGATGCGTACCAGTCGGAGATTTCCCTGTTTTTCACTTTTTCCGATTTTCTTTCCC
>CAVACS010000064.1:3990-13341 GCA_963587105.1 Anaerovoracaceae bacterium
GTAGACAGGCTTGAATTCTCTGGTTTCTATCACGTTTGACTTGTTTTCCAGGTCGAAGCCGAGACCTTTTACAAGATACTGAAGGAGACTGTTTTTCGAGCTCTCGCTTACAGGCGAAATCTGACCTTCCTTATTGATGGATCTCGTTCCGAATACCGATGTGAATATGAGATGGTGTTCGCTCCTTGTGGCCGCTACGTAGAGAATGCGCTTTGTCTCGGCATTTTCTATCATGTTCATCTCGACGCTTTTTATTTCGCTTATGGGGTTTTTCAGTTCCCCGTCATCTGTGAGAAAGCATTTGAAGAGCGGAAGACCGGAAGGCAGAGTGGTAATCGGGAAGCTGTCGTTTTTTGAGTTCACTCCCATGTCAGATACGAAGACTATCGGGTATTCAAGTCCCTTCGACTTGTGGATAGTCTGTATGGTCACGCCTTCCTTCGCCTCTCTCTGGACATTGAGATCCTTGAAGTCGGAGGTGTCTCCGAGTGAGGGTCTTATCCTGTCGAGGAGATCGATGAGACTCTTTGAGCTTGAATCAAAATCTGCAGCAATAGTAAAGAGATAATCATAGTGTTCTGCGTAGCTTTCGTTCTTTTCGTCGGTTTCTATAAAGTATCTGTAGCCGCAGTCGAACCAGAGAAAGTGGACAATGGAGGAGAGGGAGTCTTTCTTTTCCCTTTCTCTGACCTCGTTGACGAGGTCATTCAGAATGATGAGTCTTTCCTTTCCGTCTTCGTCGAGTCCGCTCTCAATCTTTTCATTATTATTTATATTAAGTATTACTCTTTCAATGTCCCGGTCATTCATGTTTACAAAGGGCGAACGGAGAAGGGAGGCGAACGAAAGGGGGTCGTCGCTGCCGTAGACAGAATACTGGAGGATGTTGTAGAAATCGTTGAGCACGGCATCCATCGTCAGAGATTTGTTGTCAGTGACAGTGAATGGGATGTTGTAGAGCCTCAATGCCTTTTCGAAGGCCGACTGGTTCGAGCCTTTTCTGAGGAGTATCGAGATATCATCATAGACGGGATATCTCAATTTCTTTGACGCCTTGTCCCAGACCATATACTTATCCTTCTCACTGCCGAGAATCTCTTCCCGTATCATGCGGGCAACCTCATGGGCTTCGGAAAGCGAGTTGGGTGCAAGAAGCTTTCTGTCGACGCCGTCAATGATCTTTCTTGCATTCATGTAGCGGAAGGAGACATTTGATTTCACCCTCTCCCTGTGACTGATTAGAGGCGTATACTCGGCCTCGTATTCCTCCTCGGAGTATTCAGGCATAATGGAGTTATCAAAGATCTTGTTTATAGTACGTATTAAATCATTCTCACTTCGGAAGTTTTCCGATAGCGGTAGAACTCTTTCTTTTCCGAAATCCCTGCTTATATTCTTGAAAACCGAGACATCGGCACCACGGAAGCGGTAGATCGACTGTTTTTCGTCACCAACCATGAAGACCTTGTCTATTATGATGTCATCGACCCCGGGATAGCGTCCTGTCTCTGTGAACTCCGGTTTTGCTGCCAAGAGATATATAAGGCGTTTGTTCTCCTCATTGTTGTCCTGGAATTCATCCACCATTATCCTTTTGAATTTGTTGTTGTAATATGTTCGCATGGATACGTTGCTTCTGAGTATGTCTATTGCAAGAAGCATCACGTCGTGGAATGTCAGCGCTCCTTCCTCCCGCTTATGGAGGAGAACCTTTTCCTGGAAAGAAGTAAGCAGTGCACAGTAACCCTTAAGCAGATGGTAGCCGTTTTCATCTGTATAGTTCAGGCACATGAGATAGTCTGAAAATAATTTCTTAATAGCTGCCTTACGGTTATTGAACTCTTCCTTGAGAGAAGAGTTTTCTTTGACAGAACGTTTCAGCGTGAAGCCTGAATCAGCGGGTATCTCCTTACCGTCTAAGACAAAAGACATAATGTGCCGGGCATGGTCGGTATCTTCCTTTACTGAATTGTAAGGCTGTAAGGTCGTGATGAAGGCGTTGAGCTCTTCTATAAGATTCTCCTTTCTTTTTTTCTCTTCCGAGGCGATGATTTCAAGTGTATCATCGACTATCTCACGGTATAGCTCATCACTGTCAGAGGAGAAGGGAAGGGCTATATTGATGTAGCTGTCAGCTGTTTTTCTGAAAGCGTATAATAGAGCATCGAAGGAGAGAATAGAGCAGAGATTCCTCACTTCATCCTCCTGTTCTATCTTTTCTTCGATTATCTCTCTGAGCGCAGTTTCGACAAAGGACGAGAAATCTGCGTCGTCCTCGATTCTGAACGATGTCGATATGCCGTAGCGTGTGCAGTCGGAGCGGACTATCTTCGAGCAGAAACTGTCTGTAGTCGAGATCTCGGCAGAGGAGAAACGTTCGAGCTCTTCGCTTCCGATGAGTCCTTCCTTCTCGGCTTTCTTGAGTATGAGATATATCTTCGCCCTCATGTTGGCCGTCGCTGCTTTCGTGAAAGTTATGGTGAGTATCTCGTCACTGTGGATCCTGTCTGTCCCGTCATTCATGAGGAGGCGCAGGAAACGGTAGGTGAGGACAGTCGTTTTTCCGCTCCCGGCACCTGCGGGAAGGACGCAGTAGTTGTCACATAGTACGGCCTTGCGCTGGTTGGAATCAGGGTTGGATATATCGAAGCCGTTCTTTCTGCAGAATTCCAGATATGCATTGAGTTTTTCTTCAGTCATTGTTCTCCTCCATGGATGCTACGAATCTTGCTCTGCAGAGTCGAGGATAAGGACAGTTCGTACAGCTGTGCTCAGTGTATGTCGGTGTGAAGTCTCCCTTTTCGAGAGCTCCTTTGATTTTCCCGAGTCTTTCGTTGATTTCAGTCTTTAAAAGCGTGACGTCAAAACCCTCTCTGACTTTTCTGCCGTTAGCATATCTGTACTCCTCAGACGGCCAGATGATCTTGTAGTTCGAGTCGCTGAATGAGTAGAATGCACCGCCTCTGACTGAAAGAGACTCGTCATCTTCGAGGAGCACTGCATATAGGATCACCTGCAGAGATATTTCGCTGAGATCCGAGGAGTAGTCGGATGAGCCTGTTGTCTTCCAGTCGATGATGTATGCGTCTCCCGTTTCATCATTGATGAGAATTGTATCCACCCTTCCTTTGATAGTCAGACTTCCGGTAAGAGGGTAGCCGTCGATGGTCTTTTCGTTCTCCATTAGTGAGAGAGAGTCATAGACGGAGGCCTTCGAAGAGGTCTTCACGCTTTCAAGCTTGTTGTAGAAGCGGCCCTTCATGTGCTCGTATGAATAATGTGTCGTGATCTTATGCCGTCGTACCGCATCGTCCAGCTTGTCGGCAAATACTGCCTGCATTCTCTCTATATCTATATCAGCAATCCTGCCCGCTCTTTCAAGCTCCTTCTCAATTGTCTCGTGAAGAATGTTCCCTATTACAAGAGGATCCTCGAGCTTCGGCGCAAAATCCCTGTCGGCGAGGCCCAGTCTTGTGGAGGCATAGCCGCGGTAGGGGCAGAGGTCCCAGTCCTTCATCCTCGATACGCTTATACCTCTTTCCTCGTCGATGAACGGAAGAACGGAGACGGTTTCCGTTCTTCCTTTCAGGGCTGTGTTCTTCGCCCTTATGTATCCTTCTGCCTGTGATAAGCACGGCCTGTTTTCGGGAAAAGCGGAGTTTATCCAGAGATTATGTTCCTCCTCGTATTCATCTTTTATATCACCGGTGTGCTTTATCGAGGAGTCGAGAAAGAGCGGGGGAAGGAGCCTTGCACCGTCGAAGCCGTCCGTCGTTCCCGATAAGACCAGCTTCTCGTTGAATGATGTTGAACGGTATGTTTCAAGCACCGCTGATGATATGTCGACTGCCTCGGGGCGGGTGAGGGAGACGAGGAAGGGATAGTCGTCTATCTTTATCCTTGTCGTCCTGTCATCTAGACCTATTATATAATGTACGGGCATGATGAGACCGGCCGATGCAGGATACGCATATACCCTTATACCTCTCTCGTCATCACTTCGTTCTACGTACTCAGTCTCGTCGATGAGGGAAAGAAAGAGTCTGAACAGTCCAGGGATTTCGTCATCTCCCATCGCCGACAGGATTTCGAGTGCCGAGCCGAAGACTCTGTCGTCCTCCTCATTCCATTCCCCGTCCTCGAAGAATGTATCTCTGAACTCCTGGATGTACCTGAGCGTCAGGGAAGAGCGTGTGCTTTTCACAATGCTCTCGGCTTTATCTGCAATTTTCCTGAAGAGCTCTCTTTCCTCTCCATCGAGGACTCTCATCCAGCTCGACCTGCCTCTGTCCTCCATCTTTTTCTCGACACCGAGGCGGATGATCTTCACATTCTTCTCCCTGTCTCTGAAGGGGAACTGCGGATTCAGCATCAGCTTCTTCGTCTCTTCGAATGACCAGCGTGAACTTACGGCGGCATTGAGCTCTTTGAGGAATCTTCCCTCAGGGTAATCGGAGAGGGGACGTGAGGATGTGAATACGAGAGGAATATCTCTCTTCTTTGCTTCGCTTTCAAGGTACGGACGGTAGGAATCGAGAGATGAGGATGTGATGGCTATTTCATCGTCCCTGTAGTGCTTCCTGTCCTCCTTTATATCCCTGAGCGTCCATCTTATCTCGCTGATGGCGTTCGGATATTCAATAAGCGGGGTCTCCCCGGAAGATGGTGCGTCGATCACTTCGACTTTTCCGAGACGCAGAACAGCCTCCACTTTCGACGAAGTGAAGGTCGAGGGGAAAACGAATACGTATTCTCCATCCGCTATTCTGTCATAATCGGGTTCGAGATAGTTCTTCTCATAAAGTCCTCTCTCTTCGAGAAATGCCGTGTAGGAAGCACGGAGTATATCTATGTCGTGGAGCATCTCGGAGGAGATATGCCTTCTCACGCTGTCGCCCCGGGACGGAAAGTACGGAAGGAGGGATGCTATCGAGGACGAGTACGAAAGAAGAGCCTCGGGGTAATCGGGAGAGGAGAAGGTGAGGAGCCGTTCAAGTCCGCCGTTTTTGAGAAAGGAGTACGAAAAGACCTTCCTTTCTGTCCTTGTGACGTTCCTTTTTCCTTTTGTGTCGAGAAGGGTCAGGTAGAAGCGGTCCCAGCTGAGTGCCCTGTCCTTGAACACTGCCTTCCCGGGGCGGCGGTCGATGAATACGGAAAGTGCGTTCCTTGCCGCAGTTTCAGATGTGAATACGAGCTTCTTTTCCGTGTTATCCAGATAATCCAGGATTCTCTTTACTTCGTCCATGAACATATTATAGCACGAAGGAAGCGGAACATAAAAACAGATACGACTCTTTCTTTTTATTCTTCAGTTAAATATAATCGGTCTGTTATGAAGAAAAGACTAATCACATCGGCATTACCTTATGTAAACAATATCCCGCATCTGGGGAACCTGACTCAGGTGCTGAGTGCGGATGTATTCGCACGCTTCTGCCGCCTCAGGGGCTATGAGACACTCTATATCTGCGGCACTGACGAGTACGGTACGGCAAGCGAGACGAAGGCCCTGCAGGAGGGTGTGACTCCCCGCGAGCTCTGCACGCGCTACCACAAGATACATGAGGACATTTACAGATGGTTCAATATAAAGTTCGACTACTTCGGCCGCACGTCGACCGAGAAGCAGACCCAGATTGTACAGCACATCTTCTCTGCAGTCGATAAGAACGGCTACATAACCGAGAAGGAGACAGAGCAGCTCTACTGCCCGTCGTGCAGACGCTTTCTTGCTGACAGATACGTCAGCGGCACATGCCCGAAATGCGGCAGTACGGGGGCGCGCGGTGACCAGTGCGACGCATGCGGCTCTCTTCTGGACCCCACAGAGCTCATCGAGCCGAAGTGCTCGGTATGCGGAAGCACACCTCAGGTGAGGGCGACGAAAAACCTCTACATAAACCTTCCGAAGGCACTTCCGATGCTTGAAGAGTGGATGGAGAAGACAAGCCGGGAAGGCTTCTGGGCGAAGAACGCCATCCAGATCACCTCCTCCTGGATACGTGACGGACTTCAGGAGAGATGCATAACACGCGATCTCAAGTGGGGGATCCCCGTTCCCAAGCCGGGATATGAAGACAAGGTATTCTATGTATGGTTCGACGCCCCGATCGGCTATATCTCGATAACGGCCAATCTAACCGACGACTGGGAATACTGGTGGAGGGATCCGGAGAACACGCTCCTCTTCCAGTTCATCGGAAAGGACAACATTCCCTTCCATACCGTCATCTTCCCCTCATCTCTTCTTGCAACAGGAGAGAAGTGGACGATGCTCTATCACATGTCCTCCACCGAGTATCTCAACTACGAGGGTGGAAAGTTCAGCAAGAGCAGGGGAGTCGGCGTCTTCGGAAACGACGTCCAGGAGACAGGAATTCCGGCAGACGTATGGCGTTTCTACATGTTCTACAACAGACCCGAGAAGCAGGACTTCACATTCACCTGGAAGGACCTTCAGGATAAGGTCAACAAGGAGCTTATCGGAAACCTTTCGAACCTCGTCAACAGAACACTGACCTTCGTCAAGCGCTTCTACGGAGGCTCGATCGTGGAGGGTGAGTGCGATGAGAGCCTCGTCTCCGTGATAAGAGAAAAGGAGGATGAGATCACCTCTCTCCTCGAAAGAGCCGAGGAGAGGGATGCTCTTCGTGCAATCTTTGCTCTCAGCGACATCGGCAACAAGGCATTCCAGGACGGTGAGCCGTGGAAGAAGAGGACAGAGAACCCCGGGGAGGCTGAAAAGCTGTTGAGAACTCTTCTCTATCTCATCCGCGACCTCGCTGTGATGGTTGCCCCATACATGCCCGAGACAGGAGAGAAGATACT
Organism: Anaerovoracaceae bacterium; assembly: GCA_963587105.1. GTDB lineage: Bacteria > Spirochaetota > Spirochaetia > Sphaerochaetales > Sphaerochaetaceae > Ornithospirochaeta. The sequence goes on from CAVACS010000064.1 coordinate 10,819, forward strand.
CTCGTTCCTCTCCCAGGATAGATCTCTTTCATGGAAGAGCGTCGGCACCTTCGAGGGCGATATAACGATAGGGGAGGTCTCCCTCCTCTTTTCGAAGCTCGAAGATAAGCTCATCGACGAGCTGAGAGAACGTTATTCGGGATCCCAGAAGGAAAGGGAAGAGAAGAAATCAGAAGAAAAGAAGGCTCCGACAAAGCCTCAGAATAAGGAAGTAGATAACAAGATGGACGAAGAAAAGTCATTATTGGAGAACTGGGCCCGTAAGGTCATTCTCAAGGTAAGCAGAATCGTCGGATGCGAGAAGCACCCGGAGGGTGACAAGCTCTACATTCTGAAACTCGACTGCGGCGAAGAGGAGGAGAGGACAATCGTCTCCTCGATAGTACCGTATTACACGAAGGAAGAGCTCCTGGGACACAATATCGTGCTCGTGAGCAACCTCAAGCCGGCGAACTTCAGGGGCGTCAAGAGCTATGGAATGCTGCTGGCGGCATCAGATAAGAACGACGAGACACACTCGACGTGTGAGGTCATCTTCGCCGACGACTTCGCACCCGGCACTGTTCTTGAGTACGAGGGTCAGCCTGAGACCGAGAAGATCACGACATATCTCAAGAGCGACCACTTCTTCGCGCTTCCGATGCACACCGAGGGCGGCATAGTCACAGTCGACGGAAAGGCTGTCGGCAAGGACGGAAAGAGACTGACTGTTTATAAGTATACCGACGGTAATGTTGGCTAGACTCTATTGACTCTTTAAAAAGTAATAAACATAATGGGACGGTAATTACAAAATCCAATTGGAATAAGGAGCATTCAAAGATGCCTTGCGGAAGAAAAAGAAAAAAGCATAAGATCGCAACTCATAAGAGAAAGAAAAAGCTCAGAGCAATGAGACATAAGAAAAAGTAATCTTATACGCTTACGGCCACCGGAATACGGTGGCTTTTCAATCGATGAACGTCTTATATTCCTGTTACACGTTCTTCTTAACGGAGAAAAGCTGTAGAGATTGTATCCTGCATACAGAGAACCGCATGGGAAGGACGCTGGAGTTATAATCCCGCTTCCGGGACCTTCAGCCCTGTTTGTGTGCTCTCCCGCCGGTCGTCTTACTTCCTGATGAATGGAGGACTGCCATATTGCACGGAAGAGGTGAGAGGGGGGAAGGAAAAGCGTTCAACTAGATCGATGGCGATTTTGTCCTCTCTTTCTTCCTCTTTCCCTGTCTTCCGTCCGTCATCGGCGCCTGGAGAAGGAGGGGAGTGTGAGCATCCCGGTCTCAGCATTATCAGAAAGGGAGGACCGACAAAACCGGATGTAGCGCATCAACGGTCTTAATTGAAAAAGCCGAAGATATGCCGCATCCGGGTGGGGGTTGATACTGATTAATTGACCTCCTCCGGGAGGCCTGATGAGTTATGTGGAGCTGTTGTAATAGAGAACAGCAGAACCCATAGCTCCTGTTTTTGAACATTTCATTACAGCGGTAATCTGCGTCAGACCCGGCATGCCGTAGAATACAGCGGTCTTCGCGGTATCACTAAGCTTGTAGTGTTCGTTGTACCATGTAACCGTGATGTCGTCCTCTGTCACACCATCCGGCATCGATGTGATAGTCAGTACTGCCACGATTCTCTTTTTGTCGTCGAGTGATGCAGTTATCGTTCCCTCTATCGGGACGTCGATGTTCGAGATGATTGATGCGCTGTTCTCTACCGCTCCACCGCTTTTGAAGTCGATTTCACTTTCAAGCGTGCTTCCTCCGTTTGTCAGTCTCACTACATCTGTGTACCCGATATAAACCTTGGTGCCGTTATGGAGTTTCGCAGTCACAATGTATGAGCCTGCTGCAAGACTCTTCTCTAGAACAGCCCTGCCTGTCGCGGTGTCGATTGTTAGTTCACCGGAAGCTATGGTGACATTGTTCCCGCTCTCGTCGATAAGGGTGAGTGAGAACTCGGGCGTCGTCTTGTAGGACGATGTGTTCCAGAGGAAGGTGAGCTTTAAATCCTGCGACCCGAGAAGTGTGCTCAGCGTTATGGAGAAGCTGTTAGTCCCTCTTTCGAAGAAGTGGCTTGCATTCCCCTCCGATACAACCGTACCGTCTGCTGTGAGCGCCTCGACTCTGACAGTGTAGATACCGGGGATTACACCGCTTATGATGTAGATGCCGGTGGAGTTGCGGTCGTAGACGAAGCTGTAGTCTGCCGTCCCGCTCAGCGTGAAGCGGTACTTCGTGATTCTGATGCGGTTCTCTCCCGGCGAGATTGTGCGCGCTCTGTCGTTGGAAATCGAGAAGCGGATGTCCGCAGTCTCGGGGAGAGCCTTCTCCGAACATGAGACGAAGAGGGCTACAGAGACGATGAATAATACTGTTAGTCTGAAAATCCGTTTTTTCATTTTTCTTGCTCCTTTACTCTTTAAGACAGAAAAATTCGGATTTTTGTCAGCTTTTTTTTCAGTTTTCGAAGAAATTTTTACATTTTCGGTCGTTTACGAGGTCTCTCTGGAGGAGAATGG
>CAVACS010000065.1:0-13326 GCA_963587105.1 Anaerovoracaceae bacterium
GTATGCCGTACGACTCTCCGCTCTGGACTATATCGATCAGGGCTGGATGATGAATATACCTTTATGGGCAGTTGAAGGAATCTGAATCAGGACTTCTCAAAAAGAGGAGAAGGACGCCGTCCTTCCGGCCTCTCCCTCCCCGTCATTGAGCCCATCTCTCTCAATGCCCTCGCTGCGGCTTCTGCCATCCTTCAGGGAAATGGTGAGGGTATTGACAAAAGTCCGAAAACGTACAAAATAAGTACCAAATCGGACAATATCATGTTTTCGAAAAGTGACTTCAAAAGATACAACATTCTTGCCTGGGAGACCGACGCGCTCTATCATGCGATATCTCTCGAATTCGGACTGACAGACAGCGCAGTCAACATTCTCTATCTCATCTCATTCGAGGGGGGAAGCGCGCTTCTGGGAGACATAGTAAGGTACTCGGGTCTTCAGAAGCAGACCGTCAACTCCTCACTGAGGCATCTCGAGAACAAGGGTATCATCAGGCTCGAGCATGTCAACGGAAAGAGCAAGAAGGTATTTCTGACTCTCCACGGCAGAGAGCTCTGCAGAGGGACTGTCGACAAGCTCATCGAATGGGAGAACAGGGCTATGAGCTCCTTCTCGAAGGAGGAGGTCGACACATTCCTTTCTCTCATGGAAAGGTACCTCGGGTCGATGAAAGAAAGTCTCTCCGGCTATCTCGAAGAGAAGAACGAAGGGCAGAAATAGCTCTTCTCCTACACGTTTCAAAAATTATACAGGAGTTTATAGATGCCCCTCAGTATTACTGACTCTTTCAACTACACGCGCCTTCTGCGCTTCACATTTCCCAGCGTCGTCATGATGCTCTTCACATCCGTCTATGTAATAGCTGACGGCTACTTCGTCTCCAACTGGGTCGGTAAGACTGCACTTGCCGCCGTTAACTTCGCCTACCCCATCCTCATGATCCTGGGGTGTATCGGATTCATGTTCGGAACGGGGGCTTCCGCCCTCATCAGCAAGAAGCTGGGTGAGCAGATGGAGAAGGAAGCGGAGGACATATTCTCATTCATCGTCGTATTCTCCATTGTCCTCGGTATTGCTCTCACCCTTCTCGGGCTTCTCTTCATCGACAGGATACTTTCCCTGATGGGTGCAACGGGAGAGCTTCTCGAGATGAGCTCCATATATGCCCGGATCATTGTATCATGCCTTCCCTTCTATATCCTGCAGTACGAGTTCCAGTGCCTCTTCGTCACAGCGGACAAACCCCGCCTCGGCCTCTACGTCACCGTCTGTGCCGGACTGACCAATATCATATTCGACGCACTCTTCATAGCAGTATTCAATATGGGAATAACAGGAGGTGCCGTTGCAACTGCCCTCAGCCAGGTCGTCGGAGGCCTCATCCCCCTTGTCTACTTCATGCGGAAGAACTCCTCACGCCTGAGACTCAGACTTCACTTCTCTGTCAACTGGCGTAACCTCGGCAGAATTGCAGGAAACGGCTCGAGTGAGTTTCTGAGCAACGTCGCGGCCTCTGTTGTGGGAACGGTATACAACCTCCAGCTTCTGAAGTATTCGGGGGAGGACGGACTTGCAGCATACGGGGTCATCATGTATGTAGGCATCATCTTCGTCTCTCTCTTCATCGGCTACTCTGTAGGCTCGGCACCGATCATCGGTTACAACTACGGGGCAGGAAATACGGCTCACCTGAAGAAGATCGTGAAGGAGAGCTTCATAATCATAGGAGCGGAGTCCGTATTGATGTTCGCCCTCTCGCTTCTTCTCGCGCGTCCTCTGGCCCTTATATTCGTATCCTATGACAAGGCTCTCATGGAGTTCACGATACACGCCTTCGTCCTCTACTCGATATCATTCCTCTTCTGCGGCTTTTCGATGTACTCCTCCTCGCTCTTCACGGCCCTCAACAACGGCCTTGTATCGGCAGTCATATCATTCATGAGAAGCCTCGTTTTCCAGATAGCATGCGTCCTCATCATCCCGCTCATTCTCGGCCTCGACGGCATATGGCTCTCCACTGTCTTTTCAGAGCTTTTATCCCTCATCCTTTCCTTTGTTTTCGTCTTTGCACTCAAAAGAAGATACGGCTACTGAAATTACCGTTCCGGAGAGAGAGGCAGAAGGATCCTACGGCTCTCCGGAGGGCTGAATGTCCTATATGCGCGATAATTCAATTCCCTCGTGAGCTCTATGAAAGATAACTCTTCTATCTCTTTTCTTCTTCCGCCTTTCCAGATAGACCCGAGCATATCGCTATGGAATCTTCGTTCTTTATTTGGAAATTTAAACGAAAAAACTCTGTTTTTTCCAAATAAAGAATACTTCCGTCTTCTTTTCAGCATCTACATTCGTGATGTGTCTTCTGCCCGTACCTTTTCATTCCCGCCGGTTTTCCGCCCCCTCATCCTTTAATTGCATCAGTCTTTCCATCAAAAAAGAGGAACGGCTGCCGACTCTTCACTTCACGAAGAGGGCATCCATGAGGATCACATTCGTGAATATGCTACTGTATTCGTTTCTCTGGAGTCCGAATGTCGTTATGAGGGTACTTCTCACCGCTGTTTTCCTGGAAAGTTCCTTCTCAAGCATCGTCTCTCTGTTCATAAGTGTTCTGTAATAATTGCCATCGACTGTGAATTCTGAGCTGTAGAATTTGAGCTCGCACATATTGACGACATTGTCACGGCGGTTGATCAGGAGATCTATCTGTCCTCCCTTCTCATCATCACCACGCTTTGTCCATTGAGAGACAGATGTTATAACTCCCGAAATACCGAGGGCCTTCTTGATTGCGTCAATATGGTTGAAGCAGACATTCTCGAATGCATATCCCCTCCAGGATGAGAGACGCTGGGAAGTGACATTCTGCTGCCAGAACCTCTCGTTTCTTTCCCCTCTGTTCTTCACGAAAGAGAGATAAAAGATGCAGAATGGATCAATGAGTTTATAACGCCATTCCTTCTCTTCGCTTCCGAAGGGACGATAACGTATGATGAAGTTACTTGCAATAAGGGCTTTGAGATTCCTTGTGACAGTTCCCCCTTCGGGAATGTGCAGTGTTCCGACTATCTCCTTTCTTGTGTATCCGGTACTCTTTTCTGAGAGCAGATTGACTATTGACTTCGCCCTTTCCGGATTTTCAAAGACAGATGTAAAAAGTCTGTCGAACTCATCCAGGAGAGGGGCATTACTTCTGAGGAAGATGTCGTCTATATTCTGTGCAAGGCTTTTCTCTCCATCCACATAACCCATGTAGTACGGAATTCCTCCGAAAACCATGTAACTCTGCACTATGTCATAACGGGAGAACCTGACATTATTCTCCCTGTAGAACTCTTCACATTCACAGAGTGTGAAAGGTTCCAGTTTCATCTGGTATGTTATACGGTTGTATAATCCTCCATGTGCATTTATGAGATTGTCGAAAACCCAGGAGTTCGCACTTCCCGAAACAATTACCATGAGGTTCTTTCTGTGACAGCCCCACGTGTTCCAGAATCCCTCGAAAGCTGTCATGAAAAGCGAACGCGGAGTATCCATCCAGGGCAGCTCATCGAAGAAAACAAGCTGTCTCGAACCGTCGTCCGTTTTCTGCAGGTACTTTTCCAGAAGAAAGAAAGCATCAAGCCAGGTCTCCGGCTTTTTACATTCGTCCATTCCATGGAGGAGAAGCGAATTGTAGAAATGATCCAGCTGTATCCTCAGGCGGCGTTTTGAATCGGTATCGTTCGGAGCAAGGCCCGCATGACGGAAAGTGATGCGTCCGGAGAATGTTTCATCGACCAGATATGTCTTTCCGACCCTCCTTCTTCCGTATATGGCAACAAGTTCAGCGCTTTTCTTTTCATATAGCTTTTCTAGCTGCTTCACTTCTTTTTCTCTTCCGATCATAGGTACCTCCGTTCTTTATTTGGAAATTACGGCGAAAAAATCTCTCTTTTTTCCAAATAAAGAATACTCCCTCTTCCTTTTTCACGTCAATCTTCGTGCCTTCATGCCCACCACTTTTCATTCCCGCCGGTTTTCCGCCCCCTCATCCTTTAACTGCATCCGTATTTCCGTCGAAAAAGAGGAACGGTTTGTGCACTTACAGCATTTCAAGGAACGCGTCGTCTCTCAAGATGTCAAGCTGTTCAGCCGTTTCTATATCCCTGAATTCCGGCGAGACAGCTTGTCGGAGAACGTCCGGTTAACACGCTCAATAACCGCATTCATGCATTCTCATGCATCCCTGGATCGGTGAAAAAAAAAGGGTCAAATATTTCGTCAGTCTGACCCTGTATGTCGGAAGAACTATAGGCTTATACTTTACATAAGTGTCGTAATCAGTCCTGAAAATCTTTTGTTCCCGGAGCAAATTATATAATGTCCATCGAAATGCGCTGTCGCTTAAATCTGTCTTTTCTCCCGACAATGCTTGAAACAGTTCCTCTCGAGAATATGCAGTTTTATCGGAAAGCTTGAGTAGTGCCTGATCTGTCCACATCCCTGACACCTCCTTTAGCGTCTTGTCAATTTTATTAAATAATGACACAACGCTATTGTCTGTTACATAGAGTTAGCAACGATATATTAAAGTTCTTAAAACTGATATGAAGCCCGGTGAAGATAACAAAGACTGTTAATAGAAAAACCTACAGGAAACTACAGATAATCATTGAGAATTCCGTCTTATCAAGACATTTCATCTGCGTTCAAGCGTGATATACGAAAAACCGGAATCGCACTCCGCATATTTCGGATTTCTTGTTTCTGGCAACAAGTCAGGCTCCCGGTTTTCCCGTTGTCCGGAAAGTGCCTCATCAGAGTTTACTCTCTTGTCCGTGCGTCGATATCAGGCTGTTGATTCCACAGAGTCTCTACGGCATAAACCCTTACACCTCCCGATTCTGTCTCTTCTTCAGGAGGTGGATTTTGTGAGGAGAGCAGGCTGACTCGCATTTCTGTATTCTATGGATTACCGTCCCTTCTCACGCATTTTTGTAGCCGTCGGGGTTCTTCCTCTGCCAGTTCCATGAGGAGAGACACATGTCATAGAGGTTGTGCTTCGCCTTCCATCCGAGCTCCCTCCATGCCTTTTCCGGCGAGGAGTAGCATTCTGCTATATCGCCGGGACGGCGGGGTGCGATGACGTATGGAATCTTCATGCCGCTTGCATTCTCGAATGCATGAATGACGTCGAGCACCGAATAGCCCTTTCCCGTTCCGAGGTTATAGACTGCGACCCCTGCATTCTCCTCTATGGCCCTGAGGGCCTTCACATGGCCTTCTGCAAGATCCATGACATGGATGTAATCCCTGACTCCCGTACCGTCGTGTGTCGGATAGTCGTTGCCGAAGACGGAGAGATGGTCTCTCTTTCCGACTGCGACCTGTGTGATGTACGGCATGAGGTTGTTCGGTATTCCGTTGGGGTTCTCGCCGATGAGCCCCGACTCGTGTGCTCCGATCGGGTTGAAGTACCTGAGAAGAACTACGTTCCAGGGATCGGGATCTCCGTTCTTTATATCTGCAGTATGAAGGGCTGTGAGTATATCTTCAAGCATGCTCTTCGTCTCGCCGTAGGGGTTCGTGCACTTTCCCTTGGGGCACTTCTCTGTAATTGGTATCTCGGCCGGGTCTCCATATACTGTGGCGGAGGACGAGAAGATGATGTTTTTGACGCCGTGTCTTCTCATCACATCCACAAGTGTCAGCGTCCCGGAGATGTTGTTGTCGTAGTACTCCCAGGGTTTGACGACGCTCTCTCCCACGGCCTTGAGTCCGGCAAAATGTATGACTGCGTCGAATTCATTTCCGCTGAAGACCTTCTCGAGGCCTTCGCGCGAGCGTATGTCTGTGTTGTAGAACGGGATCTTCCTTCCCGTTATCGTCCCGACTCTTTTCAGCGCCTCTTCTGACGAATTGGAAAGATTGTCGAGCACCACAACGCTGTGGCCCGCCTCTATGAGTGCTATCACTGTATGGGAACCGATGTAGCCTGTTCCGCCTGTTACGAGAATGTTCATCTCTGCCTCCTTATCTGACGCCTTTGAAGTAGCCCTTCTCCCTGAGGGTATCGACTATTGCCTCGACTGCCTCCTGGGCAGACTGTCCTTCCTCGGCCTCGCTCATGACTCTGATGACGGGCTCCGTGCCGCTCGGACGCACGAGAACACGGCCGCTGCCGTGAAGCTTCTCCGTTTCGTCCTCTATTCTCTTCTTCACGTCCTCGTCCTCCATGACGCTCTTCTTGTCAGATACTACGACGTTCACGAGCACCTGGGGGTAGTCCGTCATATCTGCAGAGAGCTCCAGGAGGCTCTTTCCTGTCTTCACCATGATAGAAGAGAGAATAAGAGACGTGAGTATTCCGTCGCCGGTGTTGAGATAGCGGCTGAGGATTATGTGTCCCGACTGCTCGCCTCCGATGATGTTGCCGTGCTCCATCATGTACTCATGGACGAAGCGGTCTCCGACCTTCGTCTGTGTATACTGAATTCCCTTCCTCTCGAGCGCCTTGTAAAGCCCCATGTTCGACATGACTGTCGTGACGACGGTGTTTGTCTCGAGCTTTCCGTTATCCTTGAGATATGTTCCGAGGATGTAGAGAATCCTGTCACCGTTGATGACGGCTCCCGTCCTGTCGACTGCTATGCAGCGGTCGCTGTCGCCGTCGAAGGCGAACGCGGCATCATAGCCACCGTCAACCGTTGCCTTCACCAGGCCCTCGATATGAGTCGATCCCGCATTCTTATTGATATTGGTTCCGTCGGGGGTGTTGTTGATGACGCTCGTATCGGCTCCGAGTCTTCTGAAGATGGAGGGTGCGAGTGCATAGGATGCGCCGTTTGCCGTATCGAGAAGAACCCTCAGGCCGCCGAGATTTGTCTTGATACAGGACGAAAGGAATCCCGAATACATGATCCTTGCGTCCATGTAGTCGATGACACGCCCTATCCTCTGACGCTCTGCCAGGGGCAGGTCTCCGTCCTTTACGGTGTCCCTGTCCATATATTCCTCGACCTTCTCGAGGAAGCTGTCGTTCATCTTCTCGCCCTGCGACGAGAAGAGCTTGATGCCGTTCTCGTAGTAGGGGTTGTGGGATGCGCTGATCATGATGCCGCAGTCGAAGAACTGAGTGCGCGTTATGTATGAAACGCTCGGCGTCGTCGTGACATGCATGTTGTACGCATCGGCTCCGGATGCCGCGATTCCCGCAAGGAGTGCATACTCGAGCATGTAGCAGCTGAGACGGGTATCCTTACCCACGAGTATCTTGGCAGCGTGAGGGCCTCTCGAATGGGCATAATACCACCCCAGATACCGCCCGATACGGTATGCATGGTTGAATGTCAGCTCTACGTTGGCCTCTCCCCTGAAGCCGTCTGTTCCGAAATACTTTGGCATCTTATCTATCCTCCTTTGAGCTGATGTCGTCTTCACCCTTGAATATCGAGTAGGAAGGAATTACTCCCCTCACTCTCGAAAGCGGGTAGATATTAGTATGAACTCCGATGACGGCGCCGGGGCAGAGAACGCTGTTGCATCCCACCTCAACCCAGTCGCCGAGGAAGGCTCCGACCTTTCTCATCCCGCTTATCTTCTTTTCCCCGTCCCTGTCGCGGATGACGACGTTCGTCTTATCGGACTTGACGTTGGATGTGATGCTTCCGGCTCCCATATGTGACTTGTAGCCGAGAATTGAGTCTCCGACGTAGTTGTAGTGCGGGACCTGAACGGAGTCGGAAATGATGACATTCTTGAGCTCGACGGAGTTTCCGATGACACAGCCCTTTCCGACAAGTGCACTCGAGCGGATGAAGGCACAGTGTCTTACCTCGCTTCCCTCCCCAATAATACACGGGGAACCGATCCAGGCTGATGGAAAGACCTTTGCAGTTTTATGTATCCATACATTCTCACTGACAAGCTCGTATTCGTCTCCGAGGGTTTTCCCGATCTCGATTATGAGTTCCTTTATTCCCTGAAGGGCCTCCCACGGATAGCGGAAGGAATGAATATAATCGGAGGCCAGCGAGTGTCCCTCTTCATAGAGCTCTTTTGTTGTATATATCATTTTTTCTCCCCTGACTTTGTTCTTTCGTGAAAAAATGTACCACACTCAAAAGCGGAATACAACGCTTTTATCTCCTCTCAAGTCCCGGTCGGGGCATAGAGAGGCCGTAGATGACACTTTCTCCTCAATCGAGTCTGCCCTTTCTTTCTGCTCACTTCTGCACGAAAAACAAGTTCGATACCGCAGCTTATACCAGAGGAAGCCTTATGTAAGATCTCAGCATTCCTTTGTCATGATGCCGATGATTGTCCTGTCTGTCTCGCGCATGCCGACAGTCGCAAGCTCGACGATGTTTCGTATTGTATTCTCGACGCCCTTTGTCACGATGCCGTCCCCGGAGAGGAACTCGCTCCTGGCCCTTGTCATCTCGAAACCGAGAAGTCCGGCCTCGACTGCAGAGGCGATCTTTGCAGCGCAGCTGGCCTTGGCACCGTCACAGATCATGCCGCTCTCTATTGCAAGGGAATTGACCACACAGTGTGCTATCTCGTTCTCCCTTCCGCCGTAGAGGTAGCTTATACCGGCAGATGCCCCGCATGCGGCGCTTGTGGCTCCGCAGTAGGCACTGAGCGCGCCTATTGACGCCTTGATGTGTATCGCAGTCAGGTTAGACACAACGAGAGCTCTCAAGAGGAGGTCCCTCCCGGCCTTGAGCTCCTCTGCATATATTATGACCGGTACAGATACCGTAAGGCCCTGGTTACCGGAGCCGGAATTGATGATCACAGGCTTTTCAGAGCCGTTCATCCTTGCGTCCGACCCCGCCGCCGCATATGCCTTTGCGCGGTTGTTGACGCCGTCTCCGTATGCCGAGAGGAGTATCGATCCGATATTTGCGCCCCAGTTATTCTTCATTCCCTCTTCGGCGATTGCCATGTTGTACTTTATCTGACGCTCGAGAGTCTCTCTGACGTCGTCGAGGATTACCGAGTCTGCAAAATCAACTATATCGTGTATGGTAAGAAGCTCCCTGTTCTCCCTGCCCGGGGCCTTCTTCTCCTCGTATTCCACATCGAGAAGGACCTCGTCGTCACGCTCGAGCCTGATGACGTTGGTGTGAGAGCCGGCTATCTCTGCAAGCGCCCTGTGACTGGAGGAGAAGACAGTGACGATTATCGAGAAAACATACGGTCTCGGGCTCGGCGACACCTTAACCTCATGAGAGCGGAGGAAATCGGAGATCTTCGGAATATCGTCATCGGTGAGGGAGGAAAGGATCTCAAGCTCCTTGTCACTTCTATCGGCAATGATTCCCGCCGCGGCTGCAGTCTCTATCCCCTTCCGGCCCTTCGTATTGGGTACGACGACGCTCTTGACGTTCTTTATTATGTTGCTCGATACGGCAACATTCACCCTCTGAGGTGTATCCCCGAGGAGCGAGGAAGCGAGAGAAGAGCAGTAGGCGATTGCTATCGGCTCTGTGCAGCCGAGAGCAGGAACAAGCTCTTCTCTCAGTATATTCACATATTCATCATATATTCTCTTGTCCATTTCAGATCCCTTTCTGTAGTTTCCGCCACAAAGGCCAAAAACTCAAGGAGAATAAGGTATTTATTTCCTCGTCATCAGGAGAGACACTACTATTAATTCTCCATGCCTTATTCAATATTGGAACCGTCTTAAAGTGTCACATATTTGACAAATTCAAAGCACAATCACGTTTCTCTCTTAACACTTTGTATCAACAGACAGTTATTATGGAAATATACTGACCAATGAAGAAAAGGCTCAGACTTACATAATTGCAAAGAGCACAGATAATGTGTCAAAAATGATTCAAAAGCAAGATTGACATCAGATTATCAAATAACTATCTTTTCACTAGCTGGAAATTCAAGGCCGTTTACCTTCAACAACCCACCGGCAAGGAGCCGGGGTTTCCGCGGGAGAAGACTATATGAAAAGATTAATCCCCCTGTTTTTTCTTCTGCTTCTGATTTTCACTGCATGCAGCAACGAATCCTCAGCCGTACATACTGTCGTCTTCGATGACGGCTACGGCAATACATTCGTACAGGACGTCCAGGACGGGAAGACTGTGACAAAGCCGTATAAGGATCCCGCGGCGCCGGAGAGTGCGAAGAAGGGGAAATTCAAAGCCTGGATAACAAAAAGCGGGAGCGGAGCCGAGACCGAGTATGACTTCTCGCAGCCTGTGAAGAGGGACCTCCATCTCTACGCTCTCTACCACGAGGCATTCACAGTCACCTTCCTCAACGGCACATCTCTTTATGAAACACAGCTTGTAAGCGACGGGGAGAAGGCTGTCAAACCTTCCAGGGATCCCGAAAACCCGACTATGGGCGCACTTGAGGGCTGGGCGACAGACCCCGAAAAGATGAGGCAGACTGCATATGATTTCAATACGCCTGTAAAATCTGACATAACTCTCTACGCCTACTACAAGGAAGCAAAGTATGTGACGCTCCTCGACCCCGACGGAAAAGAGATCGGAGAGAAGATCAAGGTAAGCTACAAAGACATTCTTGCCGTCCCCGATATAACAGAGTGCGGAAAAAGGCTCATCGAGAAGTGGCAGGTGAAGAAGGGAGAGGACTATGAGGATTATGACTTCTCGCTTCCTGTCGAGACAGACCTGACACTGAAGGCCGTCTGCTACAATGCCCTTCCCTCTTCCTCCCTGTCAATTGAGGATGCACTCTCTGTAATGAGGTTTGCAGAGGTTCTTGCCTCCTCTACCGGAAACGAAAGCGGAGATGGCACCACGGCAGGCTTCAGGAACGAAGACCTTATCAAGCTCTTCCTTGCTGGCTCGCACGATGTCGACAAGAGCACCATGAACTTCCACTACCCCAACGCCGGTATCTACTATGACCTTTACATAAGCGGAGAGAATCTCTATGTTCCTGAAAACATCCTCTACTATGAAATCACGGATGCGACAGATGCAAAGAGGTACAACAGAAACTATGAGGACGGAAAGACTACAGTCACGGCTGAAGACTTCACTATATATGTAAACCTTGCAAAGGGCAGTCTCAAGGACGGCAAGGTAGTCAGAGACGGAGAGTTCTTCACAGCTGCCCCGATCTCTCTCACTCTCAAGAGTGTAAATCTGGAGATGGACAGAGACGGAAACATCGCCATAAAGTTCATGGCCGGAGCTGTTCACTATGACTTCACCTTGTCCATCGAACAGACCGGGAAGTCAACTGTCTCTACAATTGTACTGAAGAAAACAGATATAGAGGACCCAACACGCTCGGGCTCTGGGGCGGCGAAGCTGACGTTCTATACGGTGACATTCGATCCGAACAACGGCGACGAAGTGAAGACGACAAGGCTCTACAGCACTACTGACGGAGTGAAGGCGGCGAAACCCGACCTCGACCCCGTCGACAGAGAGGGCAATCATTCCTTCAGATTCTGGACGAAGAACGGAGTCGAATATGATTTCAATTCACCTGTCGGGGAGAACACAGTCCTTACAGCCGAGTTCCTGTCACACGAGGATTACTACAACAAGATGCTCACGGCAGAGTGCATCTACAGGATTCCCACTCTGCTTTCGTCGTACGAGAATATATTCACCGGCTACAATATTGTTGACGAACGTCTCTTTCCCGATACGATTGAAGCTAACAGCGACCTGGGGAAAATCCTCCTCAGCGCCCTCTTCTCCATAGACTCCGGAAGCGAGAAGCTCTTTCTTACTTACAAGGGAGAGAAGTTCATCTATGAGGACAATCCCGACTTCAGTACCATCCGGGTGCAGGGTCAGAGCGAGATAAAAGCAAACAACTCCAAGAAGGACGGAAACACACTCTCGATAAAGATCGATGATTTCAAGCTTACCCTGGAGTATAAGTATAAGTATAACACCGGGGCGGAAAAAACATGGAAGGACCTGAGCGAGACATTCAGCATTGATGCGAGCATAGTCTCATCCGGAACGGAGGGAAAGACAAAGGTCACGACAGCCGTACTGACAATCGGAGGAAAGACATATTCCAGGCTTATAGCTACGGCGACAACAATCGAAGGCGGAAAGACCGAAGTCGTTTACGAGTACGAAGGACTCAGGTTCACCAGAGTCTACTGAGAGTGGCGTCACCTTATCTCGAAAAAGGTGTTTTAAAGACGGAATCTGCCCGGAAAAAGGCAGTGGCAGAAAGAATACAGCCTCAGGGCTGAAAAAACGAGGTAATTATGAAGAAGTTCATCCCGATATTAACTCTACTTATACTACTCCTGGCACTCGCAGGATGTGAAAGCGACGGCCTTACATTCTACACTGTGACATTCGACACAGACGGCGCACTTGTTGAGACAGAGAGCCAGGCTGTCAGATCAGGAAGAAAAGCAGTCGAGCCCAAGGATCCTGTGAAGGAAAATGCAATGTTCAAGGAGTGGACACTCGACGGCGTCAAATATGACTTCTCCTCCCCTGTCACCAGGGACATAACGCTCAAGGCAGTCTACTGGCCACTCTACATAGTTCAGTTCGACACCGACGGGGGCTCATATGTCGCTCCGATGGAGGTCATGGGAGGAACGGCACTCTTAGAGCCGGCAACGCCGGTCAAGGAAGGAACAAGCGGCTTTGCAAAATGGATGAGGGTCTATGACGACGGACACATCGAATACTACGATTTCTCGAAAGAGGAGCCTGTAACTTCAGACATGACTCTCCGTGCGGTATATACAGACGAGACGTACTGCACAGTCTCCTTCAACAGCAACGGCGGCACATATACCCCGGCACAGGTTATGAAGGCCGGAAAGACGGTAATCGTACCGAAGGATCCGACAAAGAAGAACACATACTTCAAGGAATGGGTCAAGGTGGACAGCACCGGATCTGTCTCCTGGGATGCATATAACTTCAACGAACCTGTCACCGAGAGCTTCACGCTTATGGCTCTCTACTACACCACATACAAAGTCACTATCTGGACAAACGGCGGCGGACAGCTTCAGAACGACATCCAGTATGTGAAGGAGGGAGACTATGCAACAGAGCCGAAAACTCCCGTAAACGACACAAAGTGGGGATTCAAAGGCTGGGAGGTTGTAAATAGTGACGGAACAACTGCCTCCTTCGATTTTGCCAGGACACAGGTGACCTCCGACCTGACAGTGAGGGCAACCTACTATGAAAAGCACACCGTATATTTCAAGGATGCTGACGGAAAGATATACAGTACTCAGACAGTGAAAGACTCAGCGAAAGCCGTGAAAATCGAGGGACCGTCGAAAAGCGGAGCATGGAGTTTCAAGTGCTGGGTGCTCGAGGGGAAGGACAC
>CAVACS010000066.1:0-13194 GCA_963587105.1 Anaerovoracaceae bacterium
CTGACGGGTACAGGGTGATGCGGACTCTAAACCTCCCGTAACATTGGCGAAGGACGCCGGAGTTGGCGACTCCGTTACCGCAGGAGAAGCGGGCCTTAAAGGCGTTTTATCTCCACTCTCTGATAGCCTTCGGGCTTGAGGAGAGGTTATGTAAACTTGCCCTTTAGAAGGGTTAGAGATAGACATAAGGTGATGCACCTTTCACTGCATCAGTAATTATCCGGCTCCTCCCACGGGGCAAGCCCTGGGGTTTCCGCCGGTAGGACATTTAACAATGAACAAGTACAACGAATGGCCGGCCAATCACAAGGGCGATAAGAATCCGAGCCCGAAGATCATAGCTCTGGGAAAGCGCATAACAGATGTCGCGGCTCATATGATCGGCGGTGTCAAGGCCGAGGACCCGGAATACTGGGGACTTGCGGAGATCATCACAGAGGAGATGGCGGAAGTAGGTCTCACGATGAAGAAGCGTGTGCATTACACGTTCGACCAGCTCTGTGAGATGAACAGGGAGAAGGTTCAGGAGAAGGGCAGGGACGGCTTCCAGAAGCTCCTGGACGAGATGTCATATGTGGGACTTCTCGAGTATGACTACGGCTATCATTATGACCATAACGGACGTACGGCACCGCAGTCGGAAAGACGCTATACGCTTCCGATGTTCGTCCCGGGCTCGGCGGAGCTCTTCAACATGGAGGAGGTTCCGGGAGATCTCAACAGGAATCCGAGACTCGAGGAGCATCCGGATGTCGCCTCATTCTTCGAACGCATGACATACATTCCTCTTGAGGGAATAACACAGATGGTACCTCCGGGAGGTGCAGGCGTCGGCATGCACGTCATCCCTGTCGAGAAGTCGATCTCCATGCAGAGCGAGGCTGTCGACTTCGAGAAGCTCTCGTACTGGCTTTCCAAGTATGAGGGAAAGATAGGCGTCGGACGCTGCTCATGCCGTGCATCACGCAAGGTGATCGGAGAGGGTGTTGCAGACGATGATGCCGAATGGTGTATCGGAGTGGGCGACTTTGCGGACTACTGCCGTGAGACGGGAAAGGGACATGACATCACAAAGGAGGAGGCTCTCGCCATCCTCAAGAAGGCCGAGGACAACGGCTTTGTCCATCAGATCACGAATATCGACGGCGAGAACAAGATATTCGGTATCTGCAACTGTAACGTGAACATCTGTAACGCACTGCGTACCTCCCAGCTCTTCAATACTCCCAATATGTCGCGTTCGGCTTATGTGGCACATGTCGACAAGGACAAGTGCGTTGCCTGCGGACGCTGTGTCGAGTACTGCCCGGCAGGCGCAACGAGGCTGGGGCAGAAGCTCTGCAAGGCCGACGGTACGGAGGTGAAGTATCCCAGACAGGTTCTTCCCGACAGGATAAAGTGGGGTAAGGAATTCTATGATCCCGATTACAGGGACAACAACCGTATAAACACCCACAAGAGCGGCACTGCCCCCTGTAAGACTGCATGTCCTGCACATATTGCCGTACAGGGATACCTCAAGAAGGCTGCACAGGGAAAGTATGATGAGGCACTTGCGCTCATCAAGAAGCAGAATCCCTTCCCGGCTGTATGCGGACGTGTCTGTAACAGACGCTGCGAGGATGCTTGTACAAGAGGAACCATCGACGAGCCGGTTGCAATCGACGCAGTGAAGCGTTTCATTGCAGAGCGCGACCTTCATGCTGAAACAAGATACATCCCGCCTGTAGTAGTTGCAGGAAGCATCCACAAGAACGGATGGGATGAGAAGATCGCCATTATCGGCGCAGGTCCGGCCGGACTCTCGTGTGCATACTACCTTGCAGAGAGAGGATACAAGCCGACGGTATTCGAGAAGAACGAATATCCGGGAGGCATGCTCAGATACGGTATCCCGTCCTATAAGCTTGAAAAGGATGTCATCGATGCCGAAATCGATGTCATGAGAGAGCTCGGTGTCGAGATCAGAACAGGAGTTGAGGTCGGAAAGGACGTCACGCTTGATGAGCTCAGAAGCCAGGGCTACAAGGCCTTCTATATCGCCATCGGATGCTCGCTCGGTCGTCTTCCCGGAATCCCGGGCGAGAAAGCCGAAGGCACATTAACGGCAATCGATTATCTGAAGGAGGCAAACTGCGGCGGCAGAGAATTCGGAGGAAGGGTCGTTGTTGTCGGCGGCGGTAATGTTTCAATGGATGCTTCCCGTGTCAGCAGAAGAAACGGAGCGGCAGCGGTCACCCAGTTCTGTCTGGAGTCCGAAGATGAAATGCCGGCATCGGAGGAAGAGGTAAGAGAAGCGGAAGAAGACGGCGTCAGGATCATGTGCGGCTGGGGACCGAAGGAGGTTCTCGTCACCGACGGAAAGGTCAGCGGCATTGTCTTCAAGAAGTGCACATCTGTATTCGAGAAGGTGGACGGACGGATGAAGTTCGCTCCGAAGTACGATGAGAACGAGACTGTCAGAGTCGAGTGCGACCGCGTTATCTTCGCAATAGGACAGAGCTCGGAGTGGGGAGAGCTTCTGAAGGGCGAGAGTGTGGAATTCAAGGGCCCGGCTCTCCAGGCTGACGGACTGACATACCAGGTGAAGGGGGCACCGGATCTCTTCATAGGCGGCGATGTCATGACGGGACCGAAGTTCGCTATCGACGCTATTGCCGCCGGTCACTGGGCTTCCGAATCTCTCCACAGGTACGTTCAGAACGGCCATATGACCATCGGACGCAACAAGTGGGAGTTCATCGAACTGGATAAGGGCGACATCCTCGTCGAGAGCTATGACAACTCCTCGAGGGAGAGAGAGGGATTCGATTCATCACTCGGCAGCAGATCCTTCAGGGATGCTCATATCGCCCTTACGGAGGAGCAGGTGAAGAAAGAGACTTCACGATGCCTCGGATGCGGCGCGACGGTTGTCGATCCCAACAAGTGCATAGGCTGCGGCGTATGTACCACGAAGTGTGAATTCGATGCCATCACACTCCACCGCGATCACCCGGAGTGCACGAAGATGATCACCGCAGAGGATAAGTTCAAGGCAATTCTTCCTTATCAGCTGAAACGTGCAGTCAAGATCGTCTTCTCCCCGAAGACGGAAGAGGAGAAGGCTGCGATCAAGGCGCAAAAGGAAGCAAAGAAAGGAAAATGATCCCTTCTTCCTTCTTCAGCGGGGCGGCATTCTGAAGAATGCTGAAAAGAGCTGAAGAATCATGAGTCAATACAAAGGGCCCGGCGTCAGAACCGGGCTCTTCCTTAGAGATTAAAGAGGTGCACGCAGAAAGCGGAAGGATGAGCGCAGATACCGGATGTGATCTGACGCAATGTTCATTCGCGGGAAAGAAGAGAGAGAAGGCCGGGGACGAGAAAACAGCCGTCGAGGATATGCCGATGAGGAGATATTGTGAACATTTTCAGTATTTGTTCCTGTTCCCGTTTACCTAAAAACGAAAATCGGGATAATTGAGGTCAATGAAAAAGAACAGAATTATTATAACCCTGTTAATACTGACAGCTCTACTTTCTCAATTGAGCGCAGCAACGCTTGATGAGATACTGGAAAGTGCCAAAAGCAGCAGCCTGTCGTATCAGAACATGCTTCTGACATACCAGAACGGACTGCTCTCGATCAGTCAGCTCGAGCAGCGTGATAAAGTCGGCGTCAGCGTGAGCGCGACAGTGAATCCCCTTCTTGCTTCCGGCACTGAGAGCTACGGCCTCGGCGTCTCACGAGAGACAGCAGCTCTCACGGGGGATGAGCAAACTGAGAGCTACGGCCTCAGCGTATCACCGAAAGTAACAGTCACACTTCCGAACGACGGGAAGACAACTATTTCTGCAGGAGGCTCCCTTACCACAAAGTACAAGAGCGGAGAGACAGACGGCAGTGGCAGTCTCGCCGTTTCTCATACCTTCGATTTCACCGGCTACTCTGATGATACTTCGGAGAATCTGAATTATTCATCAACCAAATACTCAACCGAGCGCAACCGCAGGATGAACGAGCTTAACTTCGAGAAGACCGTCCTCTCGACCATTTCCTCTTTATTGAGTGCAGAGAGCTCTCTGGAGGATGCAGAGTTTCGCGTTGAAAAACAGCAGACAGCCTTTGACAAGCTGGTGGCCCTCAGAACATACTCCGAGACTTCCAGCGTCTATATGAGCACACTCAACACCCTGAACTCCCTCAAGAGCTCGCTTGAGGCATCGAAGGAGCAGTATAACCAGCTTCTTCAGCAGTATAAGACGCTGACCGGCCTTGACTGGGAAGGGATAGAGGGCCTCGAGGCTCCCACTCTCACTCTCACAACCTATGAGGGGGGAAATACAGAGGTTCTGATCCAGTCTCTAAATGCAGAAAGCAGTGAAGAGACATACAAGAAAACAGTTTCCCAGGCCAATCCCTCATCCCTGAAGGCATCCCTTGATGCCTCTCTCACATCCGATCTGACTTTCTCCGTTTCGGGGTCAGCTCAATATACGGCGAAGAACTGGAATATCTCCGTCTCTCCGTCCGTGGATGTGACGAAAAGCGGAAAGGCAACACCCTCACTGACGATCTCGGGCAGCTGGAGCAACGACACATCCTCCTCTGACAAGGAGATAAGCAAGGCTCTGAACAATGCTCAGAGTGCTGCCAACAGCTATCTTGAGACTCTCAGCGAGTATCAGCAGAATGCGGCAGGATATTCACTGAAGATTCTCCAGTGGAACAGCAAGCTCAGTCAGGCCGAAACTACACTGGAATACAGAAAGACACTTCTTGAGAATACACAGGCTCTCTATGACCTCGGACTCGAGACAGAGGAGAACCTCAGGAGTGCTGAACTCGATTATTCATCGAGTCAGACCGAATACACACTTACGTTAATCGAAGGCCTCTCACTTGAGCGTGATCTGGCAATCTTCGCGCTTTAAGGATCAAGGAAATCAAAATGGACAAGAAAGAAGAAGTAGTAATGAGCGAAAGCGAGAGACAGGAAAGAAAACTCAGACAGGCCCAGGCTGCAAGAAAGAGAAGAAAGAGGATAAAGAGCCTTGTGGGCTGGCTTGTCGTCATATTCATCGTCGCCCTGGTTCTCTTCTGGTTCCTGAAGATGAAGAAGGAGAGCGAGGAACAGATTGCGGCTCTCCAGAATGCGAACAGCAATATAGAGTACACGGTGACAAAGAGCAGGTACGTGAAGAGTATCGACATATCGGGAAACGTCGTGGCATATGACAAGCAGGAGGCGAACTTCCGTTCCTCCGGCGCCGTCACGGGTGTCTTCGTCAAGGTCGGCGATACTGTCACCAAGGGGCAGGTCCTTGCAACAATCGACGACTCGCAGCAGCAGTCCAATCTCCAGGATATTGAAAACCAGATTGCCGAGGCCAGAATCAGCGGCTCAGTAAGGCAGCTTGAACTTCTCGAGCTCAAAAAGAAGAATGCCGAGGAGCAGCTTTCCTATACAACCCTTACTGCATCTTTCGACGGCATCGTATCGAAGGTGAGCGTTGCCGAGAATGACTATGTTGCAGCCGGTACGACAGTAATCACAGTAATTGACGTCTCCAAGCTCAAGACTACAGTCGAAATCGATGAAATCGACATGCAGTATATCGAAGAAGGGCAGACGGCAACTCTATCCTTCGACTCTCTTCCGGGACAGAGCGTAGAGGCTTACGTCTCCTACATCCCGATGGAAGGAAGATACACGACGCAGGGAATCGGCGTCGTCGATGTCGAGATGACAATCGAGAATCCTCCCCGCGGTCTCAGAACGGGATTCACGTTCACCGGATCGATTGACATGGAGCAGGATGTCGAGATGCTTCTCATTCCGTCCTCTTCCGTATCGACAGAGAGGGGCGGAAAGACCTTCGTTACAGTGAAGAAGAGTGACGGTTCGACGGAAAGGAGAACTGTGACAGTCTCTTATCTCGGAGAAGGTTACAGCCAGGTGCTCTCCGGTCTCAGTGAAGGGGAGACAATTGTCTATCAGACATCGTCCGATGTCGGCGGGTTCGGTATAATGATGGGAGGTTTCTGATGTCTTCCTCTGTCATAGAGCTTGTTAATGTAAGGCGCTATTACCTTGTGGGAGAATATATCGTGAAGGCTCTCGAAGATGTTTCGCTGAATATCGAGAGGGGATCTTTCACAGCCATAATGGGGCCGAGCGGAAGCGGGAAGTCCACTCTCATGAACCTCATCGGATGCCTCGACACCCCGACAAGCGGTTACATAACAATCGGCGGGGAGCTTACCAACGGCATGGATGAATCAGAGCTTGCCTTTCTGAGGAACCAGAAGATAGGCTTTGTCTTCCAGCAGTTCAATCTCCTTGGAAAACTCAATGCCCTCGAGAACGTCATGACACCGATGGTCTACTCCATGGTTTCGCATAAGGAGAGAAGGGAGAGAGCTGAGACGATGCTGGAGAAGGTCGGACTCAAGGACAGGATGAAGCATCTGCCGAGCGAGCTCTCGGGCGGACAGAAACAGAGGGTGGCCATTGCGCGTGCCCTTGTCAACGACCCCGATATTCTCCTTGCCGACGAGCCGACGGGTGCACTCGACACGAAAACGGGACATGAGGTAATGGGGCTCTTCCAGGAGCTGAATGAGGAAGGACGTACGATCGTCTTTGTCACACACGACAGAAAACTCGGTCTGCAGTGTCCGGAAAGGGTTTTTCTCCGGGACGGAAGGATAGTGGAAGAAGATGTTATTCGAGAACTTTAAACTTGCCATAAAGAGTATGGTTACAAGCAAGATGAGAACCTTTCTTTCATTGCTTGGAATCGTAATAGGGGTAGGCTCCGTTGTTGCCATCATGACCCTCGGTGAAAGCGTCAAGGGGTCAATCAATGATGAAATGAGTCTTTCGGGGATGGACCTTGTCGCACTTTCCAATATGGGTTCCAACACAGTCTTCAACGAGGAGCTTGCCTATTCAATCAGGGAAAATGTGAAGGGCATAGAGAGTGTTTCCATCCGTGACGCCGGCAATGCCATTGTAAGACACGGCCAGGAATCGGAAAGCGTTACAATCTACGGCGTATCGTCAACATACGGCGATATGCAGAAGCTTGAAATCATGGACGGCTCCTTCTTCTCGATGGAAGACAATATGAACAGAGAGCAGGTCGTGGTTCTCGGCTACGATGTTGCCATGGATCTCTTCCCCGGCGGTGATGCTCTCGGAAACTATGTCTCCATATACCGCACACAGGCCAAGACCTACAGGGTGATCGGCGTCCTTGAAGATACTTCCGAATCCTCTACAGGCAATACCAACAGCGATGTCTATATGCCGTACTACACGTACAGCCAGAATATAAGGAAGATGACCAGCGTTTCGACATACTACTTCCAGGTCGGAGACGGCTACTCTGCAACGGATGTGGCATCAGATATAAAGACATACATGTCGGGCCTTACATCCTCGGGCGAGTACTACGTCTCCACGGCCCAGGAGTTTCTCGATATGGCGAACTCTGTCATGGAGATGCTGACGACCTTCCTTTCCGCCATTGCCGCCATCTCCCTCATCGTCGGGGGTATCGGGATCATGAACATCATGCTTGTGACAGTTGTCGAGAGAACAAAGGAGATAGGTATCAGAAAGGCCCTCGGAGCCACCCCGAAGACCATCAGACACCAGTTCCTCGTCGAGGCTACCGTCCTCTCCGTCTGCGGCGGAATAATCGGGATCCTCTTCGGCGTCCTGGTAAGCTATGTGATTGCATCCGCATTCTCATATACTCTCAAGCTCTCCATGCTCTCGATCATTCTTTCCATTGTCTTCTCGTCGGCAGTCGGTATCTTCTTCGGATGGTATCCTGCAGCCAAGGCATCCTCACTCGATCCTATCGAGGCACTCTCCTACGAGTAAGGAGTGAAGAAGAAAGAGTTCAGAGACTCCCCGTAAAAAGGGAGTCTCTTCTCATAGAGTACGATGCAGTGAAAGGCTTTTATGTCGCAGTCCGGAGTAAATGAAATCCCGGTATGAATAAAGGCAGAAACGGATATGCCGAGAGCGCGGCGATAAGAAGATGAAAGAGACTCTTCAAAGGATTCACAGAAGCGGAAGCGACAGAGAGTCGAGCGTTTCGTTTATACTGAAGCTGTCCCGGTTGCGGTTTATGATGAAATATTCCACTACGTTGTCGCGCTTGTCGGCATGTGTGAAGGCAAGTCCGGCACTCCTCAGAAGATCTTTCATCACACCGATTATGGCAGAAAAAGAATGGATTGTACTCTTTCTTATCGTGTAGAATGAAGAAAACGGGGAGTCGTCCGGTGAAGAGGAATATTCTTTTGGTGGTTGTTCTTATGTCTTTTCTTTCATTTGTTTCATGTAAAAGTGATGATGTAGTTTATAAATACAGAAATACCGAAGTTTATGAGGATATAACTCTTGCGTCCACTGTCTACAGAAAGGACGAAACGGAGGTCAATATAAGCGGGATCGAAAGCGAGTGGCTCTCCATCGTCTCATATGACAGCACCTTCAACTATCTCGATGGAATAACATACGAGATAAAAAAAGACGGTCTGATTCTTAAGGGCGTGAACGCATCGAAGATAAGCGGTCTTAAGATATCAAATTCGCTCTACGGATGGACAGTATATCTGAGAAGGCTTGACAGCAGTCAGTTTGCATCGCTTTTCGAACTGACTGTTCTCGACTCGGGGAACGAGGTTTACGGGGACAGGGAGAAGTACTACACGAAAGAGGAACTTGAAAGGGAAAGAATGAGAGAGGAGGAGCATAAAAGAGAGAGAGCAGAGGCCTTCTGTCTCCTCTCCGGAGCATGGCTTGGCGAGAGTGAGGGGGAGAAAATCGTCTTTACTCCCGCCAAGGACGGCAGTCTTGACGGCAGAGTCTATTTCGTCTATGAAGGAAAAGCGGAGGAGGACGGATTCTATGCTGACGAGGCATGGATTGATGATTATGATGACGGCACTCTCCATATAACACTCTCGAGCCGCGGCTCGACTACGGCGCCCATCACTCTTGTTTTCAACGAGGCGGACGGCACTCTCTTCTTCGGCGGCACGGTATACAGAAGAGAGTCTTCCGGTAACGATTGAAAAGGCTGTAAAAAAAGAGCTTAGAGCCTGAACTATATGCCGTCTTCTCCAGAGTGAGGGACATCGACTCTCTTGAGGAGGGTGACGAGACAGCATCTGAGCGTGTCTCCGCATCTGGCGAAATCCATAGACGGGCGGCCTCTTCAGCGTCTTCAGAAACGAGGTTTTCAGTTCAAACGGAGCTTCTTTCGAGATAGACGGAGTCGAGAAGTCTCTTTCCGGTCTCCGTTCTGAAAACCCTCTCCCTCATCGATTCGATGCTCCCGGGGCTGTCCTTGTGCTCATAAGCGTTCACAAGATAATCCGCCTCAAGGAGAATGCGCCAGTCAATGCCCTCGACGCCGCTGTATGTGTGATGCCGGCTCACGAGATAAGATATTCTTTCGACAACGGAAGAAGGAACGGGAATGTCGGAGAAGAATTCTTTTATTAAAGCGGGGCTCTCCTCTTCCTGGTGAGTGCCGTCCGTGTTTCCGTACTTGATTCTGCAGAGGGGGCAGGCGATATCGTGGACGACGGCCGTCAGTTCGAGAGTAAAGAGTGTGTTCTCATCGACTTTCTCCGAGAGAGCTATCGTCCTTGTGAATGCCCACACCTTCAGAAAGTGGTTTATGTCTTCCATATTGCCGCCTGACAAGCGGATCATCTTTTCAACGGTTTTCGAAATAAGAGCTCTGTTTTCCATACTCCGAGCATACTCCTTTCCTGCCATTTTATGACAGACTTTTCCGATTTGTATTGAACAAATAAGGACAAGGGGGAAGAATAGCGCCTATGAAAAGAGCATACGCCATGAGCATATTCTCGATGCTCATCTTCGGAACTATCGGAATCTTCCGCCGCTCGATTGCCATCTCGTCGGGGCTGCTTGCTTTCTCGCGGGGAATAATCGGGGGAATTTATCTTCTCCTCTTCATCCTTGTCACGAAGAGAAGAAGAGAGAAGATCTCACGCATAAGTCTTGTCATGCTCATAATCACAGGAGCTTTCATAGGCCTTAACTGGATCTTCCTCTTCGAGAGTTACAACTATACAACAGTCTCAGTCGCGACGATGTGCTACTACATGGAGCCGGCTTTCATCATACTTCTGTCTCCCGTATTTCTCTCTGAGAAACTGACAATGAAGAGACTCTTCTGTGCACTGCTCTCGGTAGCCGGAATGTTCTTGATATCTGGAGCAGCGGACGGAGGGGGCGTTTCACCGGAGGATGCGAAGGGGATTCTCTACGGCCTCGGTGCCGCCGCTCTCTACGCCTCTGTCATCATCCTGAACAAGAAGACAAAGGTTGATGATATATATCTCAAGACGATGATCGAGCTCTTCGCGGCATCCGTCACCATTGTCCCGTATATACTCCTTTCAGAGGACATCACGGCCTTGAGTCTTACTCCCCGGTCGGTCCTGCTGGTCCTCCTTGTCGGTATTCTGCACACAGGTATTGCGTACTCCATGTACTTCGGCTCCCTTGACACCCTCCCTGCCCAGTCCATTGCCGTCATAAGCTACATTGATCCCGTATCTGCACTGATTCTTTCCGCCCTTGTACTCGGCGAGACTCTGTCGGTATACGGCATCACAGGTGCCGTCCTCATCATAGGATCGGCCCTTATGAGTGAGTACGGGAGGAAGTGAGTATGGAAAAAGGCGTTCTCAGTTCTGCGAGAGCAGCCTGTATTCCCTCGGAGTGCACTGGTAGAAGCGCTTGAACTGGCGGGAGAAGTAGCATGGATAGTCGAAGCCGCAGATTGTTGTTATCTCGCTGACAGAGAGAGAAGGATTACTTAAGAGAAGGGATGCACTCTGCATGAGACGGTATCTCAGAAGATACTGGATCGGGGTGTCGTGAATCGTGCGCCTGAAGCATCTCAGGGCCTCTCTTGTGCTGAGAGCGGCAGTTTCTGCTATATCTTCAAGTGTTATGTTCTCGCTGTAGTGAGTGTGGATGTAATTGAGCATCTTCTCGATTCTCAAGCTGTCCGTGTCCTTGAGACGTGACTTGAGAAAGAGGCTGTCCTCCTTCTCCCTGTAGAGGGAAAGAAGAAGAGATGTGAGGTTTTCACGCACCGTGAATTCGTAGGCAAAGCTTTCGTTCATCTGTGCATCGAATGCCTTTCTGAAGTATCCCCGGACATCTTCTCTTCTCGTTATCCAGACCTTGAAGAGCGAGTCGATTAACGGCCTGATGTACTTTTTGTAGAATGCGGAATCTGTTCTCCCTGTAATAAGATAAGGTGAGAAGACGAAGGATTCAAGAACGACAAACGGGTCTCCGATGGCGTAGTGCAGGGTGTTCGAATTGATGAGCGCAACATCCCCGCTTCTGAGGATGTGCTCTTCTCCGGGGACCTGGAGACGGCACTCTCCTGATGGCACGTGTACAGCCTCGAACTCCTCGTGCCAGTGCCACTGTACTGCGTCGCGTGTTGTGTTTCCTCTTTCCGAGTAATAGATTGCCGACGGGAACTCCGTTGTTCCGTGGGCCTGTATCTCCTTCTTGTCCCTTTTTGTTCTGATTTCACAGCTTGGAGTTGTCATTTTATCTCCTTGGTCGTTTTTGTTTTATTTTTCGGCGATTTTCTATTTGAATCGCCACTTTCTGCGTCGATATTATTAAAACAGTCAATAAAGGAACGTGTCAATGACTCATCTTCTGCTTGTTATCATATACCTCTCGTTCATATCTCTCGGACTTCCGGACTCCCTCCTGGGCTCAGCATGGCCGAAGATGTATCCATCCCTGGGGGTTCCTGTTTCGTATGCCGGGATAATCTCCTTCATAATCGCATTGGGAACCATTGTCTCGAGTCTCTCCAGCGACAGACTTACACGGCGCCTCGGAACGGGGAAGGTCACCTTTATCAGCGTTCTCATGACTGCCTGTGCACTCTTCGGCTTCTCGATAAGCTCCTCCTTCCTCTCCCTCTGCCTCTGGGCGGTTCCGTACGGTCTGGGTGCGGGAAGCGTCGATGCGGCCCTCAACAACTACGTCGCGCTTCACTACAGGAGCAGGCATATGTCCTGGCTCCACTGTATGTGGGGAATCGGGGCATCGGCAGGTCCTGTTATCATGGGGGCTGTCATGACAGGCGGCGGAAGCTGGAGGGGGGGCTACCGTGCAATATCGATAATACAGATCACACTGACGGCCGTTCTCCTTTTCTCGCTTCCTCTCTGGAGAAGGGAGAGAGAAGACGACCTGGCACAGACGGAGGCAAAGGCCCTTACAATGAGGGAGATTCTCTCGACAAAGGGTGTCAGGGAGATTCTTCTCTGCTTCTTCTCTTACTCCGCAGTCGAACAGACGACGGGGCTCTGGGCCGCATCCTTCCTGACTCTCTCCAAAGGATTAAGCGCGGAGACGGCGGCATCCTTTGCCGGCATGTTTTTCATCGGCATAACAATCGGGCGCGGCTTCTGCGGCTTTATAACAATGAAGCTTGATGACACACAGATGGTGAGGATGGGACAGATTCTGACAGCAGTCGGTGTCGTCATACTCCTTCTTCCTCTCGGTGCATACATATCGATTATCGGCTTTGTGATGATAGGACTGGGATGTGCTCCGATCTATCCGAGTATAATACACTCGACGCCGTCACACTTCGGAGCGGACAAGTCCCAGGCTATAATAGGCGTCCAGATGGCTGCGGCCTACGTCGGAACATGCCTCATACCACCGCTGTTCGGAATCCTTGCCGAGCATATCACGGTCTCTCTTCTTCCGTACTACCTGGCACTTTTCCTCCTCCTGATGGTCATCATGCATGAAACTCTCATAAGGAAACTCAGAAGAAGATGAGAGGGAATCTCCGTACACACCGCTTTCAGCGATGATTCTGAATATGAAATGGAGGACGTCGTCAGAGACGCTGTACTCCTCGGCCTCGACGAGATATGCTTCACGGACCATGTCGACTACGGTGTCAAACGCGACAAAGACGACGTGAGGGGAATCGAATACAGAAAGGGAGGTAAAGGGGAGAGTGAACTCATCTCCCTTATGACCGTCGATTACGACGCATATTACCGGGAATACCTCAAACTCAGGGAGAAGTACGGCTCTGATATAAAACTCCGTTCAGGCCTCGAGTTCGGCCCTCAGAGTCATACAG